>CAJXXJ010000432.1 GCA_913062745.1 uncultured Phaeodactylibacter sp. | reverse complement strand
AGTTGCACTAGGGTTCCAAATCGCTCGTCAGGATGCAGAGTACTCTCCGATATTCAGTCGTCTACGAACTTCTGCCGCTCAAAGTCTCCGGTTGGTTAGAACCACGTCCAGCCGACTGGTGTAACTCCGAGCCGGTGCCCTGAAGTTTGAGGAGCCACCGTGTAGGGCCAGGCGAGTACCGACCAGGGAACTCGATAAAGAGAAGTACACGATGGCCATGTCGTAATCTGCCCTGCTTGACGTGCTTGACGCGTTGAATGCCTCCGATCAAGTGGACGTGCTCTATTCCGCAGTTCAGGTGAAATTACAGCAATTGATCGATGACGAGATGACCGCGCAGGACGGCGCGAAGGGCCATGAAGATATCGATTCCCACACAGTACAGCGGAGCGGAGAAAGACCCCGGACTCCATCTGCCGCGTTCGCGGGCCTGGAGTTGGCGATCCCGAAGCTACGGACAGGGTCGTTCTTCCCCAGCTAGCTGGGACGCCAGCGAAGGATCGACCAGGCCCCGTTCGCGGTCGCGGTCTGGGCTGATCCGGCCGACCCGACCATGAACGCGCTTCGCCTTTTCCAGGGCGGCCTCCTGATCAAAAACAGCGAGGTACTGCAGCGCGGCGCCGATCACATTGTAAGCAGAATCCTGTTCTATGGAGTACCGGGCAGCCTCTACTGCAGAAGGAATATCTGTCTCCGCCATTTTCGCATACGCGGAAGCGCGTACATCGGAGTGCGGGTCGGTATTCGCCATTTTCGCAATGATGAGCCGGTCCTCCTCTGCCAGTTCAGGCGGCAGGCTTTCCAGGCCCATAGCTCGGATTTGCCAAAACTCATCCTGCAGGGCAGCACTCATCACCTGCCGTGCAGCTGCGCTATTGACCTGACGCAGTTCCAGCAATGCCTCATAGCGGTCGAGAAAGAGTGGTGCATTGTGAAACTGGAAAACCAGCTCCTCTTCTGTCTTGGGGTAATCGAGCTCAGCCAGCAGCATGCGCTCTGCATCGAAGTTGACCAGTTGCGGCGCCGCTTCGGCATCAAAGGTGAAGGTTTGCTCTCTTTGATCAATCCAGATATAGTGGCGCTCTTTCTGCATGGCGCCGGTGTAGATGTCCACTGCTACCGGCAACTGGAAGATGGCCGGCATAATTTCCGGGTCTTGCTGCTGGGTCACTTTCATGCTGACTTGCTGCGTAGTGGAGTCATAGGAGGTATTGACCGTGAGCTGCGGGTGGCCCTGCTCAAAGTACCACTGATTGAAAAACCAGTTCAGGTCCTCTCCAGTCACCTCTTCAAAAGCGAGGCGCAGGTTGTCTGCTTCTACTGCCGTGTAAGCATTTTCCGTAAGGTAAAGCTTAAGGCCTGCCCAGAAGGCATCGTCGCCTACATACTTGCGCAGCATATGCAGCACGGATCCGCCCTTGTTGTAGCTGTGCGCATCAAACATATCTTCCTTGTCCTCGTAACCGTAATGGATGAGCGGATGCAGGTTGCCACGGGCGGAGCTCAGGTAGCCGGCCCACTCGCCTACCAGGTGATAATCGGCAAAGTCGCGCCCGTACTTGTGCTCAAACCACAGGTACTCGCCGTAGTTGGCAAAACCTTCGTTCATCGTCAGGTTGGCCCAGCTCTCTGTGGTGACCAGGTCGCCAAACCAGTGGTGGATCAGCTCGTGGGCTACGATGCGCTCGTTGTTGTCGTCGATCAGCTCCCGCTTATGGCGCTGCACAAACTCTCCAAAGATGACGGCAGTAGTGTTTTCCATAGCACCCGATACGTAGTCGCGCACCACTACCTGTGCGTACTTCGGCCAGGGGTAAGCTACCCCCAACTGATCGGAGAAGAAAGTCAGCATTTCTTTGGTATTGGAAAAGATAGCAGTAGCGTCTGCTTCGTACTCCGGCTCTACGTAGTAGGTCACCGGTTTGCCATTCCAGCTTTCTTCCACTACCGCAAATTCGCCGATAGCCAGCATAAACAGGTAGGGCGCATGCGGCTGTTCCATCACCCAGTGCCAGGTTTTGGTGCCGTCGCCGTTGGTTTCCACGCCCTCCAGTGTACCATTGGAAAGCACCTCGTAGTTGGCTTCCACGGTAACGTACATCTCCTGTGTGGTGCGCTCGTTGGGCTTGTCAATGGTTGGGAACCAGCGGGAGTTGTGCTCTGTTTCTCCCTGCGTCCATATTTGAGTGGGCTTGTCAGGGTCCTCGCCGCGCGGGTCGATAAAGAACAGCCCTTTATCAGAGGTGATGGCAGAGCTGCCACCGGATGCAGCCGGCGTGGCTACGTAATCAATTTCGAGTGTATAAGCTTCATCCCGTTTGTAAGTCCTGCCCAGGTCTATCGTGATCTGCTGCCCATCGTAGTCGTACTGCAAATCGTTGTCGCTGCCGGCCAGCCGCACTTTTGAAAACTCGAAGCCTTTCGCGTCAAGCGTCACTGAAGAAGAGGGGTAAAAGTAAGGCTCCAGCTTCAGCCGGGCCTGGCCGATGACCTGCTCTTCTTCCCAGTCAAAACGAAGCCGCAGCTCGGTGTGCAGCAAATCATGCTTGCGGGTGTAGCTGGCATTATAGGCGGGCAATTCGTAGGTAGCTTCCACGGCCGTATCCATATCAAGTACCCGGGGGGCGGATACCATCATCGTGTCCAGTTCCCGGATTTCTACCGTATCGGCGGCGTTGGCGGCTGACTGAACCGTAGCTTTCTGGCTATTGCAGCTGCCTAACAGGAATACGGCTGCTAACAGCCCTATTCCATAGCTGTATTTTAACATAGTAATGGTGTTTTTATGTTTTTCCATAAGAGAAAGACCGCCGAGCGGGGCAGACTGCCCGGCTCAGCTTATTTCTCAACGATTTTCCTATACAAAATGATGTGTGGCCCGGTAAGTTTGGTGTAACAGCCGTTGATTCGGAATCAGGCCTTGCTGTTTACGCTTTCCAGGAAAGCTTCCAGGTGCTGATTGAACGCTTCCGGATGCTCCATCATCGGTGCGTGCCCGCACTCCTCGATGAATATCAGCCGGGAGTCATCGATGAGCTCATCAAATTTCTCTCCGACGAAAGCAGGCGTAATTTGATCCTGCCGCCCCCATACCAATAAAGTAGGCACTTTGATCTGATGCAGTTTATCCCCCAGGTTGTGCCGCACTGCCGATTTGGCCGTGGCAATCACCCGGATGGCTTTGTTGCGGTCGTTGACGATATCGAATACCTCGTCTACCAGCTCTTTGGTAGCCACTTCGGGGCGGTAGAAGGTAGCCTCGGTTTTCTTTTTGATGAATTCGTAGTCGCCCCGTTTCGGGAAGCTGGTCCCCATAGCGCTTTCAAACAAGCCGGAGCTGCCGGTAAGGATGATGGAGTTGATACGGTCTGGCTGATTCAGCGCATAGAGCAGGGCGATATGGCCACCGAGCGAATTGCCCAGGACGTTCACGCTGCCGTAGTCTTTGTACTCCACAAATTCCCGGACATAGTCCACCAGCCCGGTAACGGATACTTTGCGGATGGGCAGTTCGAAAATAGGCAGTATGGGAACGACCACATTATATTTTCCGGAGAAGTGGTTGATGATTCCTTCAAAATTGCTGAGCGCGCCAAACAAGCCGTGCAGCAGGAGCAGGTTTTGGGAAGCTCCGCCTGACTCAATGTATTTAAACCTGCCTTCTTCTTTAATATCGTAGTCCATCTATACCTTTAGTGTGTGAAACAATCTCAGCCCGATAAATTGCGTTCGAAGAACGCTTGCCTCCCTGATGAGAGGGTTATGGCCTGCGAACGCATGATGATCGATCTTTGTTCCCCCGGCGCGTTCGCCGGTATCGGTTGATCTCTTCAGCACGGCAAAAATAGCTAATTATTTGGATAGACCAATTTAGCGGTTTTCCTCAATAATCCGGCAGGGCAGCGGAAAAAGTATAACACGGGTTATATAAAAATAAAGACAGGGGTGTAAACAAAGCCCCGAAAGCGGAGTTTCAAGGTTGAACCGGATAAAAAACAGACTCCGGCTCTAAGGAACTGCTCCCCTTTACCTATGATCCTCTACCTGATAAAGTGAAAAGCGGCAGCCCCTGATTTTATGAGGGGTCTATGATTTTCACAGGTACTGAGCATTCAAATCTCGTGATTTATAAAATATTGCCAGCTTTTTTTACCTTTGACACCTGTAAAGGCGCGTCATAGCGCAGGCAAACGTTAAAACCAATATAATTCACTAATCAAACCAAACGAACATGCGTCTGATAGTAAAATTACTGATCTTCA
>CAJXXJ010000431.1 GCA_913062745.1 uncultured Phaeodactylibacter sp. | reverse complement strand
GGCGGTGGGGGACGCGGGATGCGGGTGGTGCACGGCGAGGCCACCCTGCTGGGCAGCCTGAAAAAAGCCGTCAAAAACTGGAGAGAAAAAAGAACGGAATAAAAAAAGATTCGGAGCTGCCTGTTACAGCGTCAGCTCCGAATCTTTTTTGCCGGGAAGGCAATTTATTTAATCGTCACTTCCCGCCGGATCGACCCTGTAAAGGACCGGAGCTCAATCGTGTATTTCCCAGGGCCATACTGGCTGAAGTCAATTTCGTAAATAGTGTCCACAGGCAGTCCGAACAAGTCATCCCGCAGGACCACTTCTCCGTCATTGCGGGTCACAACGACATCATTAAGGTTTACGCTAAGGGTAGCGAAATCAACGTAGTACAGCTGGTTCTCTTCATCTGCATAAAGCGACCAATCCTCATTATCCATTTTTAGCAGGCTGGAAGATTTGCTGCTCGTGGCTTGCGCATAGGAAGCCACATCAAGGCTGGCCGTTTGCGCAACGCAGGGGGCAACGAGCCCGAAGGTCAGAAAGGCCATGATAGCCGTGATAGTACGATACATAGTGTGGATTTTTGATATACGTTCTGGGAAGAACTGCACAAATATAACAATTAAGGTGTGGGCCTTGTAGGCGCTTTGCCGACAAACTTACGGCTTTTTTGCCCGCCCGGCGTTTTCTCGGTATGTTTTGAAAAGTTCGCGCTTAAACGCCGAATAACTATTGGTTTATTCGTTAAATCGTGCTTTTTGTTTCAGGCACCATCGTTAAAAGCGTTGTTAAGAAAACGTTAAAGTAATCAAAAGCGCCCGCCCAGCCGTACGCCCAGGGAGTAGAGGTTGCGATTGTACTCCGCATTCGGATTGTTCAACAGGCTGCGCAGCCAAAACTGAAAGGTGGGCTGTATCACAAGCCGGAACCCTTCGCTGACTGCATACTGATAGCCCATACTTGTGATGAAGCTGAAGTGCAAATTGGTAAACTCGGAATTGTCGAGGCTGACGCTTTCCCGGCTGTCGGTATCTCCGAAAAAGTAGGTGACCCGTTCGCGGTTAGCCACATTAAAGGCTGCGGTGAGCCCCATGGAAAAGAGGAAGTCATTGCGGTCGTTCAGGCTTTGGTAGAAGTATAGCTCGGCGGGTACTTCGAGAAAGTAGTGCTGGAAAGCCGTCTGTTCCTCCTCGGCGCCGGCCGGGATGTCATCCCGCAGGTCTACTTCCTGCCGCACTGTTTGATAGCCGGATTCCATAAGGAGCAGGCCGGTTTTAAAGCCGATGCGCTCCTGCCGCCAGCTGACTACGCCGCCTACGGTATAAGAAAACTTGGAAGTCTCCGAGGCATTAACGGCATTGATTTCCGTTTGCGGGATGGTGGGCTGGGCAATCAGGCGGCGGTTGCTGATATTCGGGTAAACCTCCACGCCCCAGCTCAGGCCGGACTGTGCACTCAGCCCGGCGATAGCCAGGCAGACGAAAAGGCAGAGCAATTGGTACTTCATAGCTTGTTTTGTGCATATAACGCAAAGCGGCTGTATTCCTTATTCAAGCAGGTCGCGTTTTTTGAAATCGGTCAGTATGGTTTTCAGCACCGTAGTACTGAGCGTGCCGGCAGCAGTCTTTGCTCCGTAGTATTTCCAGAACAGCTTAAAGGCAGCTGCCTTCAGGTCTGTCCAGAATTGCTTGCTTCGGGAAGGTTTGTAATAATCTTTCAGCAGGCGCTCGACGTCCTTTTCCAGTTGCCGCTGATCGCGGCTTGGCTCCGGGCGGTCGTATTTATTGATATTGATAAGTACTTCTTTCAGGCGATGGTTGACCTTCTTTTCCAGGCCGAGTATATCCGCCGGGCGGATCCGGTCCCGTTCCGGGGTGGGAAATTCATTGTTCACGGGGCGGCGGGCATCGTAGTCCATATCCGGCACAATTGGGTAGCCTTCCACATCCGGGCTGTAATAGCGTTGGTGGCGCGGGTCGTTCGCATCCCAGTCTGCAAAAACGCTGCTGTCTTTGCGGGCTTTATCCAGCGGTATGCAAAAATAGTTGCGCAGGAAGCTTTGGCAGTTTTTGCGCCCCAGCGCGAAGTCGTGCTCCCGGAACCCCCGGCTGAAAAAGCCCCCGAAGCCGTCAAGCGAGCCGCAGGAAATTGGGTAGGGGTCTTTTTCTCCGTTTTTGCTGCGGGAGGGAAATACCATGCGCAGGGTGTGGTCGGAGGACAAGCCGCCCACCAGGTCGCTCTCCTTCATCATCGCCTGCCCGCGTATAGCACCCAGCACCTGCGGTGCCAGTTCTATGAGTTTGGGCGCAGAGCTGCGCTCCGGCGTCACTTCGCTTTCGAAGTTCGGGAAGGGGTCGATCATCAATACAGCGTAGTTTTGGCCGGGGTCATCCAAACATTTCTCTTCCAGCGCCCGGATGACTTCGCCGAAAGGCTCATTATTTACTGTGCCGCCGTCTACTGCGTAGAAGTCAAAGGTATCTTCCTCGATCTGAATGCTTACGCCGTTGATGCTCGCATCGGCATCATAGCGGTCCCGCTCACGCCGGGAGAACATGCGGTCCACCATCGCTTCAATGTAAGTCTTCTGCGTATTATCGAGCTGCCGGGGAGCAAGGCCAAGCGGGAAAGCGCCGGTAGCCTTGGCGCACTGTAGCAGCAGGTCGCGGTCTGGGGCCTCGTGGGGCCGGAAAGGGATAACGTGGGGCTCCGTCGGCTGCCCGTCCGGACAAACGCGGAAGTGGGCAATGCCTTTATGCAGGTACATACGGTGGGCAGGCTTCAGCGGCGTATTGAGGGACCGCTGCTTTTTGACCTGATCAAAAAAGTGGACCGCAAGGGGGATGCCGCGCAGGCTCGTGATGGTCAGAATGACTTCCAGGTCTTTGGAGATATAGTCGGGCAGCTCCGCGTGCCGGCTCAGGGTGGCCGCCCGGTCTGCAATAGCGTCTATGGGTTTGGAATTGAGCAGCGAGACTACGCCGTCGTTGTCAAAAATGTCGTCCGTTTCCAGCATTTGGAGCAGGGTTGACATTTTGTTGGGGCCCTGATCATTGAGGTTGACCCACGCCTCGTATAGTTTATTGCTTTCCTTGTTCGGGTTGTCAGCATTGATGGGGCGCAGGCCTTCAAATAAGCCGAGGGTAGCAATAGCTGCGGTCATCCCTCCGGCAGAGGAGCCGCCCATCACTTCGATGATCACATCGTGCATCGGTACGCTGTGGTCGTAGTCCGGATGCTCTGTGCCGAGCTGTTTGTTGCGCTCTTTAGCCTTCTCCCATTTGGAAAGCGTTTCGAGCAGGTAATCAATGACGCCGGCTGTGTACGCTCCGGCGGAAACGGCACCCGCCATAGCGATGCCAATTTTAAAGACTTTAGGTTGCTGATCTGTGGACATGGGGTTGTGGTTATGCTTGCTCAAAGCTAGGTAAATCTGCGGAATAAGTAGAGCATATTGCAGGAAGAACGGGCGCTTGGCCGGGGTGCCGGGCCGGAGGGGCTCACTGTGTGCCTCACACTAGGAATCGCAATACAAAAAAACTATCTTTGCTGCCTTAGAAAGGCAATATTTAGACCGTTAAGAGTTCACACGCTTTAACAAATAATAACGATTTGAACATGAGACAGATCGCAATCACGATGGCCCTGTTTACACTCGCTTTGCTGAGCTGGCAATGCGAAGAACCGGTAAAAGGGACCGTAATCAATGGTGAAATCCAAAATGCTACGAACCTGCAGGCTTTCCTCGATGCCATCGAGGTAGGCAAAGCCAGTAATGTGGTGGCCAGTGCCGATATCGGCGAAACCGGCCAGTTCAAAATGGAATTTCCGGAAGGCATTGAGCCTGGCCCTTATCAGCTGCGCATTGGCGCTAAGAAGGTGACGCTGTTTATGGACGGTACCGAAAAGGTGGTCCGGATTAACGGCGACCTGAATACCCTGCAGACTTATGACTTTACCCTGAGCGGCTCTTCCGATTCGGAGTCTATGCTTTCCTTAATGCAGGGCGTCTACAAACGGGAGGTGGATGCAGAAGGAGTGAAGACTTACATCGACACCGTGTCCGATGCTGGCCTGGGCGCACTGGTTGCATTCCAGGTATTCGGCACGAGCGGGCAGTTTCTTGATGTACAAAAGCAAGCCCTCGACCGCCTGAAGCAGGAAAGCCCGAATTCCCGCATGATCCCCAGCTATATGACGATGCTCAACGCTATTGAGCAGCAGGTGGCGAAACAAAAAGCAAGCGAGTTGGTACAGGAAGGCATGGAGGCACCGGATATCACCCTGCCTGCTCCGGACGGCAAGG
>CAJXXJ010000430.1 GCA_913062745.1 uncultured Phaeodactylibacter sp. | reverse complement strand
GGAGGTCCTCGTGGCCGACGGCTGTTCGGTACTCGACAACCTGTATCTGGGCTCGGACTCGCTGTTCAAGGCCTCGATGAATCGCGAGGACAAGATCGAGCGCGCCCGGCGCTTCATGCGCGATCTGGTCGGCTTTGATCTCGATCTCTTAGCCCGGGTAGGGGACCTGCCTCTCAGTCTCAAGCAGTGGATCACCATTGCCCGGGGCATGCTCTCTAAGCCGAAGGTCCTCATCCTCGACGAAAGCTCGGCCGCCCTCGACTACGAGTCGACCGAGCGGCTGTTTCGCAAGATGCGCGAGCTGAAGGCCGAGGGCACGACCATTTTGATCGTCACCCACCGGATTGCCGAGCTGGTGCGCATTGCCGACCGCGCCACCGTGCTGCGCGACGGGCGCGATGTCGGCTGCCTGGATGGCCACGAGATTACCGAGGAGAAGATCCTCGAGCTGATTGCCGGGCCGCATCCCGAGCGCCAGTCGCAACCGGTCAAGGCGTCGGAGCGGCGCCAGCTTCGCCCGCTGCTGCGGGTAGTGGAAGGGCGAATCGACGATGTCTCGCCCGCCATCGATTTTCGCCTCTACCCCGGTGAGATCGTCGGGATCACCGGGCTGGAGGGCCAGGGCCAGGCCGATTTCGTGCGCGCGCTCGCCGGCGTGGGCCGGCTTGCCGGTGGCACGATCACCCTCAACGCCCGCGGCCGCAGTGCCACCATCGACAGGCTGCAGTCGGCGCGCGAAAACCGCGTCGCCTACGTAAGCGGCGATCGCAAAAAAGAGGGGATCTTCCCCAACCTCAGCATTTTTGAAACTTACCAGGCAGCTTACCACCAGTTCATGCGAGAACTGGCCCGGGAACAAGCCCGTAGCCTATGGCTAGCCAAAGGGCAGACAAATATTCAAAAGCTCTACATTGACGGAGGTTTTGTAGATAATGAGCTGTTTTTGCATTATTTGGCACTGGAAATGCCCGGTTTTGAGATTATCACTACGCAATCTCCCCTCGGTTCGGCACTTGGAGCAGCCATGGCTGTGCACAACCGGGCGGTAGACCCGGAATTCATTCTGGGCCATTTCTATCCAAGACAACAAAAGCCGCTATCGCCGTGAAAACTGCCCTGTTCATACCGTGCTATATTGATCAATTTTACCCTCAGGTAGGTATCGCTACCCTGCAATTACTGGAACGTTTAGGGTGCGAGCCGCATTTTCCGGAGGCGCAAACCTGCTGCGGCCAACCTATGGCGAACACCGGCTGCGAGCAGGAAGCACAGGAAAGCTACCAGCACTTTGTAAAGGTTTTTCAACACTACGACTACGTAGTGACGCCTTCGGGAAGCTGCGCGTACCACGTACGCAAGCACTACGATGTGCTTGAGCAAACGGAAGCGGTACAGCACTTGCGGCGTAACACCCTGGACCTGGCGGAATTTTTGCTGCAAGTGCTTAAAATCAAATCCCTCGATGCCCGTTTTCCGGCGCGGGTCGGTTTGCACCAGAGCTGCCACGGCCTGCGGGGCCTTAGGCTGGGGTCCGGCAGTGAACGCAATATTAAAGAGTACTCTGCGCTTCGTACCTTACTGAATATGGTGGATGGAATAGAGATAGCCGAGCTACAACGGCCGGACGAGTGCTGCGGGTTCGGTGGCACTTTTGCGATACAGGAACCAGACATATCTGTAAAAATGGGTAAAGACCGGATTGCGGACCACCAGAGAGCAGCCGTGGAAGTCATAACTGCGGGCGATATGTCCTGCCTGATGCACCTTGAAGGCATCCTCCGCCGGCAACAAAGCCCGATACAGGTCAAGCACATTGCTGAAATTTTAAATAGCCAGGTATGAAAGCACACCCCATCAAGGCAGCTGCCTTTTTGCAAAACGAAGCGCGGGCCGACTGGCACGACGAATCTTTGTGGTTTGTACGCGCTAAGCGAGATAAAGCAGCACACGAGATACCGGAATGGGAGCAGCTAAGAGAACTAGCCTCCCAAATTAAAGACCATACCCTTTCCAGGCTCGATGACTACCTGGAAGATTTCGAGCGCCACGCATTGGAAAACGGAGTGCAGGTACACTGGGCTGAAGATGCAGCGGCACACAACCGGATCATACAGAGTATCCTTAAAAAACATCGTGCCCGCCGCGTGGTCAAGAGCAAGTCTATGCTGACTGAAGAATGTCAGCTCAACGCATATCTGGAGCAACATGACATAGAAGTGGTCGATACGGACCTGGGGGAACGCATTATTCAAATGAGAGGAGAGCCGCCAAGCCACATTGTGATGCCGGCTATCCATCTTAAAAAGGAAGAGGTGGGCCAGCTTTTCCACGAACAGCTCCGCACGGAAAAGGGTGCGACTGACCCAAAATACCTGACTGAGGCAGCCCGTCAGCATCTGCGCCATTCTTTTCTGAAGGCGGACGCCGCTATCACCGGCGTCAACTTCGCGATAGCAGAAACCGGCGGCGTGGTAGTTTGTACCAACGAGGGTAACGCCGACATGGGAACGCACCTTGCCCGTGTTCAAATACACTGCATGGGCATAGAGAAAATCATCCCACAAACTAAACATCTGGGAGTATTTACCCGGCTGCTCGCACGGAGTGCTACCGGGCAGCCTTCCACTATTTATACATCGCACTATCACCGGCCGAGGCCAGGTGCAGCAATGCATATCGTTATTGTGGATAACGGGCGCAGTAAACAGCTGAGCCGGCCTGACTTCAGAAACTCCCTGAAGTGCATCCGCTGCGGGGCCTGTATCAATACCTGCCCGATTTACAGGCGCAGCGGTGGCCATAGCTATGGCTCCACGGTACCGGGCCCGATCGGCTCTATACTTACTCCGGGCTTAGATTTAAAAAAATACAGCAGCCTGCCTTTTGCCTCAACCCTTTGCGGTTCCTGCTCTGATGTCTGCCCTGTGAAGATTGATATTCACGAACAGCTATACAGATGGCGGCAAATTATCACCCGCGAAGGCCATTTGCCCCGTACCAAAAAATGGGTCATGAAAATTGCCGGCAGCATACTCTCCAGGCCCGGCTGGTATGAGCAGGCAGGAAAAACCGCACGCCGCCTGCTGCGAGGGCTACCCCGCATTCTGGTCTACGCCCCCTTGAACATCTGGGGAAAAGGGCGGGAACTCCCCCCGCCTCCAAGACAAAGTTTTAGGGAGTGGTACCGCAAAAACCGCGAGGAATGAGCAAGAAAAAAATGCTTTCTGCCATAAAAACAGCCAAGCCCCCTCTAAGCAGCATGCCGGCAGTGCCGCCCTTTCCCACGGAGCAGCGTCCCGCATCGGAGATTTTCGGTGCGCAGGCAGCTCAATCCGGCAGCCGGGTGCTGCTTGCAGCTGATTTTGATGGCATCAGCCAGGCTATCCATTTCCTCTATCCGCAGGCCCGCTGTATTGCTTCACCATTACCGCAAGTGACCAGCGGTATCGAATTGAAAAACTGTGAGCCTTCTGACTTACAGGCTGTAGACGTAGCTGTGCTGAACGGCCAGCTCGGAGTAGCAGAAAATGGTGCCGTATGGATTGCCGAGGAGGATATGGTGCATCGGGTATTGCCCTTTATTACCCAGCATCTAGTACTGCTGTTGCCGCAGGATCAAATCGTATACAATATGCACGAAGCCTATCAGCAGATCACTATTGACGAAGGAGGCTTTGGCCTGTTTGTCGCAGGGCCGTCCAAAACAGCAGATATTGAACAATCGCTTGTCATTGGCGCACAGGCTGCCCGCAGTCTTACCATCTTTTTAACCTAGCCATCTACTGCTATGCTACAGCAACTTAAATCAAAAATTAAGAACGTACAGGAATACGAACGCAGCCCTGTACCGGAATCGAAACTCAAATCCAACCGCAGCTTCCTGGGTATGTACGCCGGGGAGCATACTGCCGGGACAGAATTCGTAATAGGCCCTTTATTTGTGGCGCATGGCGCCAGTGCCGGAGACCTTGTCTTTGGTTTGCTGATCGGCAACTTGCTGGCAGTCCTGAGTTGGGCTCTTTTGTGTGCTCCTATTGCGGTGAAGGAACGCATCACGCTGTACTACAAACTGGAAAAGATTTGCGGCAAACGCCTGACTGTGGTTTACAATTTAGTGAACGCACTCATGTTCTGCTTCTTGGCGGGTTCTATGATTGCAGTTGCAGCTACCGCTTTTGGGATCCCCTTTGACATCCCAATGCCGCAGCTGACCGACTGGCTGCCCGGTAGTGTATCGTGGGTACTTACAGTAGTTGCCGTAGGCTTTGTCACTACCCTGATCGCTACCCTTGGCTATGAAC
>CAJXXJ010000429.1 GCA_913062745.1 uncultured Phaeodactylibacter sp. | reverse complement strand
GAGCCCGTCAATGAAGCTTACAATAATGGCGGCCTCGATGAGGTCTTCCCGTTGCTTGACACTATTGTACATCGCGCCTATTCCGGGCAGGGCGAAACCGGCCAGGAGTGGAGCATTAACTTTGAAACCGCCCGGCAGTACGGCAAGCCCATGGTCGCTTACGAAGGGGGGCAGCACCTTACGAGCTGGGTAGGGCTGCAGCCCGGCCTGGCGGCTGAGATCAACCGGGATCCGCGCATGTATGGCCACTACTGCCATTACTTTGAGGAGTGGCAGGCGGTAGATGTGACGGCCACCTTTGTCCATTTTGCAGATATTGCGGCCTACAATAACGATGAAGCCTTTGCCCTCAAAGAGTACTACGATCAGCCGCTGTCAGAGGCCCATAAACTGCGTGCTTTTCTGGACTGCATGAGTACGGTGAGCGCCACGGATAATGAGGCTGCTGCCGGCCCGTCGGTCCGCCTGTTTCCCAATCCGGCTACAGAACAGCTCCACCTCAGCTGGGCACCGGAGGAAAAAGTGGAACTGCTAGAGCTGACAGATGCCGCTGGCCGCCGCCTGCAATCCTGGAGAGTAGCCGGGCAACAGGCGGTGCTCCCCCTGCAGGGGCGCCCGTCTGGCTGGTACCTGTTGCGCATAACGGGGCCGTCCGGCAGCCGCAGCCTCCGCTTTATCATCCGCTAGCGGGCCTGCAGCCAGCCGGAGAACTCTTCCAGCCCGGGCTGGGCTTGCAGCTGTTGGAGCAGGCCCAGCCGTTCTTCTTTCTTCACGGGCTGAGCGCGCAGCTCCTGCCTAAGATACTGCAGTACTCCCTGCAGTACCTGCACATTGGGAGGGGCATGTTTCTCAAAATACTGGAAAGCCGGCTGCAGGAACCGCCGCAGCAGCTGGTCCTGCCCCAGTTCCCGAAAGGCGATGAGCCGCAGCACGATAGCGCGGGTTTCCGTGCCGCGGCCGATGCGGGCATTCACGCGCTCTTCGCGGAACTCCCGGTTGTCCCGCTGGCTCAGGCAGCGGTTGACCCACTGCAGGCAGCCGCCGTATTCATTTTCGTACAAAAACGCGACAGCAGTGTTGTAGCTGATTTCCAGGTATCGCTCCTGTGGGATGAAGGCTCCGTACTGTTGCAGCAGTTGCTCATATTCCGGCGCATTCCGGCGTACCACCTGTGTCTGCCCGGTCAGGAAGTAGTAAATGATGCCCGTGCTCATAGTGAGGCTGTGGAGCTGTGCCTGCTGATAGAAATTGGCAGGTTCCACCTCCTGTACCCGCCGGATCAGCTGATAGGCTTCCCCTAGCTGGCCCATGCGGAAACAGGAGTTGATCAGGTTGTTGACGGCGCGAAAATAGCGCGGCAAGTGGTCGGAAAGGCTGTGGTGCTGCTCAAATTCTTCTACCACTTTCTGAGAGTAATGCAGCTCGGCTTCTCGGTCGCGCTCGTGGCTTGCCTTCAGGCGCCGGGCGAAGTAGTAGTAGATACGGGCCTCGGTGGACTGCAGTTCGGAAGCGGGTTCTTCCGGAGCTTGCAGGGCGCGCTGCAGTTCTGCATGCTGGCCCAGCCGTTTATGCAGGTACAGCCGCTCGTAGTGGTCGTGCAGCCGCATCTCCTCCTGCAGCTGCTGCAGGCAGCGGGCCGACAAAGCGCGGGATTCTTCCAGCGATTCCGGCAGCTCCTGCGTAGCAAATTGCCGGAACAACCGGCGCTGAAGCAGGGCGATTTCCAGTTGCAGGCTGTGCAGTTGGTATTTTTCGGCGTAAGCCTGAGCCCGGCTCGCCAGCTTACGGGCCTCCTGCAGCAGCCCCCGGTTAATGAGCAGATGCAGTTCGTCAACCATACGCGAGGCCTCCGCCCGCCTGCTTTGTTCCACTTCCAGCGCCAGAAACCGCAGCAGCTTGTGGTAGAGCTGGTTCCGTACGGCCGGGAAATTGCCCGGGCGCAGAAAACCGCTGCTTGCATCCCGGTAGTCAGTTACCTGGCCCTTGCACTGTTTTACCGCCAGCTGGAAAAGCTGCAGCAGCTTGCTGTCGCGCTTGGCTTTGTGCTGCCGCAAATGGCGTACAAAGTGGCTTTGCTCGGAAGGGCTTAGCGTCCTGCACAGCCGGAGGAGAAAATCATTGGATGCCAAAATTTAAAATTTTTAGGGTTTAGGTATTGAAAATCAGTAATCTAAATTTATTTTGTGATTTTCAAAACTTAAAATTAGCCTCTATTTGGCAAAATACCTGCTTTACTTTCGTACAAAATCCCCCCATCTTTGTATCAACAAAACAAACACCAACAACACTATGAACCGAACCCACCTGTTAGCCCTGCTGATTTTCCTGACCGCCGCCTGTGCGGAAGTATCGACCACCACTGAGAAAGAAGAGGAAAATCAGGAACAGGAGGAAAGCACTGCCTCAACGCAGGAAAGCGCCTATATTGTAATTGAAGACCTTGATTCTGCCCTCGTTGCTCCGGAGGACAGCCTCAGAGACTGGGAGGAAGTGCCACGGGAATTCATTGCTACACATACCGGTGGCGCCTACCTGTTTCAGCTGGCTGCTGACGATTCCAAGGAGCAGAGGCGCCCTGTTTACCTCGTAAAGCGTTTCCGCCGGGTAGAAGGCTACCGATTTGAAGGCCGGCCCAAGGGCGATGCCCGCCTGTCGGTCCCGTTTGGAGAGGACAGCCTGCGTTTTCAGCTACCGGCTGGTATGCTGCAGTAAGACCTTGCACGATAAAATACCTAAAATCCCAATGACCTGATGCCTGGCCTGCATCAGGGGCGGAGCCTTTATACCGCTGCATTGGCCTGTATAATCCCAGAACCGGGTGGGCAGAGGCCCGCCGTATCTTCGTAATCCCAATTCAGCAACTATCGAATTCCCCCGAAAGCGTCGGTGCTTCCCAGGCCCGGCGCTTTTATCGTTTTACCACTCAATGATGGTGCCGGCGTAGGCCAGCCCGCCGCCAAACCCGAGCACGAGCAGCTTGTCGCCCTTTTTGACCTTGCCGGCCTGCAGCCCGAGGTCCCAGGCCAGGGGAATAGAGGCAGATGAAGTGTTGCCGTATACGCTTATGCTTTCCAGGGCCTTTTCCAGTGGGATGCCGGTGGTCTTACAAATGGCCTCAATGATGCGCATATTGGCGCTGTGCGGTATAAACCAGTCGATGTCGTCGATGGTCATATCATTCTTTTCCAGAAGCAGGGCAATCTGCTCGCTCATACGGCTGACGGCCCACTTAAAGACTTTACGGCCGTTCTGGTAAATTTTGCCGCTTGCGCTGATCAGCTCCCCGTTGATCATAGTAGAGTGGGTGGACAGGTAGAGGTCCTGCCCGTGGCTGCCTTCTGCACCGCTGATGCAGGCGCCGATGTTGCTGCTTTCGGCTGCTTCGATAAGCACAGCGCCGGCACCGTCGCCAAAGAGTACGCAAGAGGTGCGGTCGTTAAAATCGGTGATTTTGGACAGCGTCTCTGCGCCAATCACCAAAATTTTACGGTGCATACCCGACTCAATCAGGGCTTTCGCCAGGGTGATGCCATAACCGAAGCCGGCACAGGCCGCAGAAATGTCGATGGCAGAAGCCTTTAAGTCAAACCGGTGCTGCAGAATAGCAGCTATGCTCGGCATGATGTGGTCATGCGAGACGGTAGCCACAATAACGTAGTCTACATCCGACAAATCTTTGTCATAATTGGAAGCCATATTGCGGATCGCCTGCTCGGCCAGGTCGCTGACGTATTCAGTCGGTTTGGCGAACCGGCGTTCGCGGATGCCGGTGCGGGACTGAATCCATTCGTCAGATGTTTCCACTATGCTTTCGAAGTAGTGGTTGTCGATGACCCGGTCAGGGACGTAGGTGCCGATAGCTGTAAGTCGTGCTTGCATTGCTCGGTGTTAATTTTAGTGCAGACAGTGTGGTAGGCCCGGCAGGGGACTGTCCGGTTTTTGGCAGGGCAAGAGCAAAAGTAGGGCAAATTTGTCAGATTGCTGTAGCCGCGTACGCTGCCATTTTGGCGCGGATCGGTTTTTTTTATCCGGATTGAACTATTGGCAGGCTATTTGATGTTATTGGGTTGTAGTTCTTTGAAAGCTGAATTTAATCAGTTTTCCTCATCACCATACGGGGACGTAATGGAATCGACAGGGGAGTTAACTGGTAAGTAAGCATGCCGGAGTACGATAGCTTATCTCCGTTAACAACTGCGCTATTACCACTTTTTACATGGCAATACTCAGTATGCCATGGCTGCCTAAGACTAGGTCTTAGAAAGCCTTTGTGCCGTACGCTTGACGCCTAATACACAGCGTGC
>CAJXXJ010000428.1 GCA_913062745.1 uncultured Phaeodactylibacter sp. | reverse complement strand
CCCAGCCCGTTCGGCAATTGCAATTCCGTGGAAAGGGGGATGAAAATGAGAAGCAGGCTGAAAACCGCCTTGACATCTACCACAGTCAGGTAGACGAGCAGAAGAGCAGCCGGCAGCCCTGCCAGGAAGTACCATTCGCCAGCTATGCCGATAAACAGGCTCAACAGCAGTACAGCAGCGTAAGCCACAAAAAACTGCTGTTCCTGCGGCATCGCCTTCCAGTTCCTGAACCAGGAGTTGCTATTTGGCCGGGCTCCATCCATAATTATTTACCCTCGTATACCGACTTCCAGTCTACATCACGGTAGGTATCCAGCAGCAAAACGCCAATGACACTAAACAGAAAAGCGATAGCCACCGCGCCGATGACGATCAGGCTGCGCCTGGGCCTTGATTTCACGATAGGCACTTCGGCTTCCTCTACCACGATGATAGCGGGGATATCCGCTTCATAAACTGCGCGAAACTGCTTGAGCCGCTCTTTATCATCACTCAGTGTGGTGATAGCTGCCATGTATTGTTGCTCAAAGTTCCCCACTTCCGACATACCATCGTTGAACCGGGACATTTTTGCCTGTAGGTCTTCCACCTCTGCTTCCAGCCCCCGAACGGCAGCCTTAATCAAGCGGATCGTATCCCGTGGGATACCAGGCGTACTTTCCAGCGCGGACAGCCGGCTACGCTCGCGAATCAGTTGAGACTCCGACTCTGCAACCTGCATAGTGAGCGATTCCGACTGCCCCTCCAGGCTGTATATACCGTATCGGCGCCGCAGGTTAATCAGGCTATCGCTCAGCGTGTGCAGCAGTTGTTCTTTGTTGGCAATATTGGATTCGTAGGACCGGATCGTCTTCTCCTGCCCTTCGCGGATGAGCTTTAGCGCCAGCTCACCAATTTTCCGCCGGGCCGTGTTCGCCATGAGTGCTGCCAGTTCAGGGTCCCGGTCTTCGAGGGTTAATTCGATTGCGTCCCGCTTCGTCTTTTCCACCTCGTAGCGGCTGCGGAACTTTTCGCGCACTTTAAAGCCGGCCTTAGGAGCCTCGGGGTCGATCTCATAGTGTTCATATAGCTTGAAGCTATCCACCATAAAGTTGATGAGCTCTCCGGACTTGGCAATGGTAAGCAGGCGGTCGATATCGTTCTCGTTACCGTAGTAGGAGGTACGCATCTGCCCTTTATTGTAGAGCGCTTCCGGCTTCGCCTGATCCGGGCTGACCGCCAGGAACACCGTCACACCGGTATAGTAATTGGTCAGAAAAAGGCTAATCGCCACGGCACCAACTGCTGCAATAGCACAGACAGTAATGATCTGCTTTTTCCAGCGGAAGATGGTCCGCAGCACATCCAGTAAATTATCTTTATTCTCTTTCATGAATAGTCACATGTAAGGCGGGGAAGCCCGGCCACTTTTTAGCTGTGCGCAAAAGTATAACCCTTTGGCGGCACTTTATAACGTTTAGCTGGATTGTTCATTGCCCCGGCTTTGCTCCGGGCCAATACGGCGCCCGGCCATTACTCCCCCGCTCCTCATGCCACGTGCCGCGTCAGGAAGCCCGCCGCAAGGCCAGCAGTTCCCGCCAGTGAATCAGGCGTAGCGGCAGGGCCAGTGCTGTTCCGGAAAGGAGAAGGGTGGCAAAAGCCCAGTACCAGGCGAGCCCTTCCTGTGCGGAAAGCCAGGCACCCCAGCTAACCAGCAACAGTAATAGCAGCGCAAACTTGCCAGCCAGGACGGCACCAAACCGCAGGCCGAGCGTACGGCGGGCGAGTCTCATTTCAGCGGCCAGCACAAAAAACTGGGTGCCACAAGTTGCCATCGCAGCCCCTTCAGCCTTCAGCCAGGGGATGAGCACAGCATTCAGGGCCAGGTTGATGCCCAGTCCCCAGGCGAAGATGCGGTTCAGTGGGCGCAGGTCATTATTCGCCACAAGCAGCGTCCCGAATATGTAGGTGCCCGCTACCGCGACAAAACTGCAGCACAGATACAGAAGGATACGCCCGGAATAGGCCGAGCCGCTGTCGTAGAGCGCCTCCATGATGGGCGTACGGAAAAAGTACACCCCCGCCAGCAACGATAGCGCCCCCACCATAATCAGCTGAAAGCTCAGCAGCGCCAGGCTTTCCACTTCCTCCCCTTTAGCCAGCATACGGGCAAACAGCGGCAGCAGCAGGCTCGCAAACAGAAAACCAACCATGTTGCTCGCCTCATACAGGCGGTAGGCAGAAGCGTACAGCCCCGCTTCGGCCTGCCCTTCCGGCAACAGCCGCTCAATCATAATGCCATCAAGCCGGTAGTAGGCCGACATTAGAAAGATACCCAGGGCGTAGGGCGCGCTTTCGCGCAAAAGCATCAGCAAAAACGGCCGGCTGAAGCGCAGGCGCACTGCTCCCATTTTTTTGCGCACTACTGCAAATGCCAGCAGGGCGGTACTGCCTAAGGCTACAGTATGCGCCCACACAAACCATTGGATCTGAAAGGGCCCCGGCAGCACCTCCCCCCACAGCAGCGCTCCGCAGAGCACAATGAGCAGCAAGCGGTCTGTCACCGAGAGCAGGCTGTCCGTTCTATACATCCCGAGCCCCGACACATTGGAGCGCAGGTAAAGCAGTAAAGACAACAGCACCTGATTCAAAGCGATGACGGCCAGCAGGGAAAAGTAGGGCAAAGTATACCCGGCCAGCAGCCCGAAGCCAAGTACCAGGAGGAGGTAAGTGAAAGACAGCAGCCCCTTGAGCACGATGATGTTGGGGAAGTACTTCTGCAGAAGCTGCCGGTGCTGCGAAATGTTGCGGTTGTTGTAGTTCTGTATTCCAAAATCGTTGACGATCTGGAACAGAAAAGTGAAGTTGAACAGGGCAAAGTACAGGCCGTAGTCTGCTTCCGAAACCGTATTCTGCACCGTCCGGTCTATACCGAACAGGTAAAAAGGCTTGATCAGCAGATTGGCTGTGAGCAGGAACGCAATATTGATCAGGAACTCGCGCTTCATGGCGCGAAATTACGCTTTTCTATTCATAGCGCAGGGACTCGATCGGGTCGAGACGGGAAGCTTTCATAGCCGGATACAGCCCCGAGATAAGCCCCACACCGGTACAGGCGATAATGGCTACAACTCCCCATCCGTAAGGAAACAGGAAGCTGCCCCCGGAAATTACCGCCACTACGTTGCCCGCCAGCACGCCGAGCACGATGCCGACCAGCCCCCCTACCAGGCTGATGGTGACGGCTTCCGCCAAAAACTGCGTCATGATGGTGCCCCGTTTGGCACCGATGGCTTTACAAATGCCAATCTCGCGGGTGCGTTCCGTAACCGATACCAGCATAATATTCATCAGCCCGATGGCTGCGCCGATCAGAGTGATGATGCCAATACCGACCGCAGCCGCCCGGAAGTAGGTCGTATTCTCCCGGATAATGCTGATGAGGTTATCGCTCTGACGAATTTCAAAGTCGTTGTTCTGCGAAGCCCGCAGCCCCCGCACATTCCGGAAGAGGCCGGTCGCATAATCCGTCCCCGCTTCAATCTGCGTGGCATCATTCACTGCAACGATGATATCGTAGTCAGTACGGTCACTGCCGTAGTAGCGCTTGGCTGTTTGCAGCGGGATGAGTACAGCGCGGTCGTCGCTGCCCCCCATGCTTGAGCCTTTAGACTTTAGCGTGCCGACCACCTTAAGCTTGATACTGCCGGCGCGGATAGACTGCCCGATGGCCTTCTCCGGCTGCCCTTTGAACAGCTCGCTTACAATTTCATCGCCGATGACGGCCAGGAAGCCGCCGCGCAAGGCTTCCAGCCCGGTAAAGCTTCGCCCGGCATTCAGCTCAAAGCCTTTCGCTTCCAGGTAATTTTCGTCCACTCCGAAGATGCGCACATTAGGGTTGGTTTTTTCATCCTCATGTTTGATAGTAGCAGAGCCCGTACACCGCATAGAGGTAGACACCCGCGCCGGGAAGTCGTAGCGGCCCTTGAATGCCAGAGCCTCATCGTAGGAGATTGGCTCCCCCCGCTTTTCCTGCCGCCCGCCTTGTCGCCCGCGCACCCCTTCGCCGGAGGGCTCTATGGTGAAGGTATTGGCACCGAGGTTGGAAAGGTTATCGCTCAGCGAATTGATGCCTACGTCGATAGCGGTCAGGATGCCTACCAGCGCCATGATGCCGAAAGCAATAATCATTAGCGTAAGTATGGCGCGCAGCCAGTTGGAGCGGACCGTCCGCAGGGCAAGGATAATATTTTCGCGTAAGCTCATATCAGTGAAAATTGCTTCCCAAAAGTAAGAATATTAAGGCAAGGCACGGCAGGAGTTCGAT
>CAJXXJ010000427.1 GCA_913062745.1 uncultured Phaeodactylibacter sp. | reverse complement strand
TAGGAACCCTGCATTTTGTGAGAAAACCGGAGGATGATAAACTCGGCAGGCCGCACCACCGCCATTCCGATGTCTACGATCATCCTTCCTTCGTTGATATCCTGTGCAGTCATCGTCTCGCCCAGGCCTACCCGAACGAAAAAGGCATGCTCTGCTTTAGCGCCGGCCAGTGCGCCGGCCCTCCACTGCAGGGTCAGGAAGTTTTCAATCATAGCTCGAACTTTCACCCAGGTACTGGCAGCATTAGGCTCGAAAACGAAGGCTTCTGTAGCTTTTTTGACTGACTCTTCCGCCATATTGTAAAACCGGCGCACGGAGATATAGCGCCATTCGTTATCGTTGCCAGCCAGGGTACGCGCACCCCACACCAGAACGCCCTTGCCGGAAAAGAAGCGGATAGCGTTGATCGACTTTCCTGCGGTAGTATCTATATTCAGGGCATCAAGCTCGGAGGCAGAGAACTGACGAGTGGGCGCTATGACATTATTGAGGCTGATATTGGCGGGGGCTTTCCATACTCCCCGCGTACGGTCTACCGTAGCATATACGCCGGCTATAGCACCACTCGGGGGAATATCCCGGCTTAGCGCATTCAGCCCGCTAATAATGCCTTTGTACAGGCCCGAAGCATCAATCAGCTGCTGCTCGTAATCTGCCAGTGTGTCTGGGTCGGGGTCTGCAGCTGCTAGCTCAGTATCATAGGGGGCGACAATATCGTTTTGCACCCCAGTGGGAAGCAGAGAACTCAGGGAAACGCCGGAAGAGCTGGCCGGCGTGACGATTAGGTTGCTGCCCGTTAATTCCCCGTAGGTGACGTTTTTCGGCAAGGCAGAGCGCAGCCAAGGTGTATAGGCTGCGCCGTATTTCAAATTATTGATACCAACGTTTGAACGGAAATCTGTCCCATCGGCATCCTGTGCTCTTAAGTCGAACAGCCCGACCCTGTCCTTGAGCGCACCACACTGCTGCAGGGCAGCCGACTGCAGGTTGCCCAGTTGTGTATCTGTCAGAGACACTGCATCCGGGAACAACAAAATAGTAGGTTCGTCGTAGCCGGCAATTGCTGTCAGTCCGGAATCGAGTGCTCCCGAATCCGGTGAGCCGGGATAACCGCCGGCCCCAACTGATACGATGTAGCAGTCTCCTCCCCCGTTGGCGTAGAACAGCTGCAGGGCATCGTACATATAAAAAGGTGAAGCTGTGATATCCGCCCCTGCAAATTGGTTATCAGCGTTAAGCCGGATTTCATTTACGGAAAGCCGGGGGCCGCGGCCAAAAAACCGATGATATTCGGTCAGCGACTTTATTTTTACCGGTGTGTTAGCAGCCAGGGTATTCCCCAGCTCATCGAGGCGAAAGGAAGTGTAGCCTATAAAGGCAGGAATGGCGGTTTCCACCTGCGCTACGGAGGGAGGGAAAACGGAAACCTCCTCTATGTAGACTCCCGGGCTTGAATAGTTATTAGGCATGATTCATAGACGTTTTATGGTGTTTTGCTTTATGGTTTTGCCAATCGGATGTCGTATCGCACCTCTTGCAGGCCTTGAAGGTAGATTTCTATCACTGCCAGTACGCCCCCCTGATTTTCGAGGCCGAGATAGTAATTACCATCCTCAATATTGTCCGATTCCAGCAAATAGAGGCCTTCCCTCAGGGAGCGGCAGTCAATTTGCAATTCTTCCTGATCCGCTGCCGCAGTGAGCTGTGTTTCCAAAACCGGCACGGTGGTGGACACCCGCGGGTCCAGCACCCGGACCACCGGGTCTGCGCCTGCACTGTTCCGCTGCAGGCGTAGCACGCGGGGCCGCCAATCCTGAACATCGCTACTTTCCCACCCGCCATCGCTAAGCAGCACCTCGCTACCGGGTGCCGGGACAGGCAAACCGGAATTGGAGAGAAAAAGCAGCCGCCCGGCATCAGGCCCGGCACCGTCTAAATTGGTGTAGCCGGCAAAGGCAGGGTCTTTAATCTTCGCCACTATGCTTACCTTCAACTGCTCATCAGAAATACTGCCCGTCCCGCGCTTCACCAGCAGACACCCGCGGTTGGTCACTTTAAAAATCATCCCACGCTGCTGTATGGCTTCCTTCGATTCTTGGGTGAGCGTCAGGCTCAGGAACCTCCGCAGGTCGTAGCGGAAAAGCAGCCGCGCCTGAGCGGGCTCCGCTACGGAAGGCGGCAGGGTAAAGGGCGTTCCTTCGTAGGGGTCCAGGAAGTGATGGTGCCAGACCCTTAGCTCAAAAATCGTATGGTAGGAAATGGAGAATGCCATAGCCTCAGTAGATTTTTTCCTGTAGGTGGATTTCCTCGATGGGCAAGGCAGAGTCCGGATTGTCCGGCTCGTATTGAATCTCCACAAGCTGCAATTTGTACATCACACAGGGGTAGTGCTTGCCTCCCATTATGCCCCAGATATGGTTGAGCTGTTCATACGACAGCGTCACCATGCTCAGGTTGAACCTGAACCTGGGTACGTCCATATCAGGGGTTGTAGCAGTCCGGTTGTCAAAGACCGTCTGATAGCGCAGGTAACCAATCAGTTGCGAAAGCTTTGTAAGCGCCGTTTCGTAGTTGTTATTGCGGGCAGTGACCAACACATGCAGGTTTAGGTAAGAAGGCGGAGCAATCTTTTCAATCTGCCCGGTAGCTGGGTTGCGCCGGTGCGCCGGCTTGTTTTTTAAGGCAAACTCCTCCTCCACCTTGAAAAGGGAAAGGAGCAGTGTATCCTCCAAAGGGCCGGTATTATCGGCGACGCCGTCGTCTGCGATGGCTGCGTTGCCCAGCACGATGTGAGTGCCGGTGCTCTCTGAATTGATATTACTTATCGCGGCATTGATTGCATCCCGCAGAAATACCAGCGAATCGGTTATAATATTTTGAACATCCGCCATGCTTAGAGCTTTTTGAAGATTGTTGTAAAATCTCCCTCATCGATCAGAAAACGGACGACTCGCTCTACGGTATTTTTACCGATGTCCTCCACCAGCAACATGTTGTTCTTCCAGAAAAATGTCCCGGACAGACAGTCGCCGGACAAGCGGTTAGCAGCGGTGAGGGTTGCAACATTCTGATAGGAAAAGAAAGAGCTTGCGTAGGTTTCCCCACTTTTCAGCCTAACGATTACATCGGTATGGTCATCAAGAATATCGATACGTTGAGGCTCTTCCTGCACAAAAGCGGAAAGGTGGATGCTTAGTATGTCCACGAGTATTGGTTTTCAGGTGTTTGATTTGCAAAACCCCTTCGGGCACGAAGGAAATTCTGCCTCAATTACGACTACAATATTTAAACTTCTTTACGAATAGCCTACTGCCTTCCGCAGAAGCGCTGCTTTCATGGAATGAACGGCCTGTTTGCCGAACGAACGGGAAATCACAGGTGGGTGACTGCTTCCAAAAAAAGACATTTTCGGCGCTTCGAAACCGGTACGCTCGAGCCATCAGCCATAATCACTGAGCCTTCCCTTTTATATTTTTTGATGTACCTCAGGTTGATAAGGTGAGACTTATGCGGAGAGAAAAATCCATAGGGTTGAAGCAGCCGGGAGTATTCCCCAAGGTTGTAAGAGCTCACTATATTTGACTTCTGCTGGGTGACGATCCTGGTGCATCGCTGCATCGCCTCGCAACGGATAATAGACTGCGCTTGTACGAAATCCAAACCGTCCATAGTAGGCACCCCAATTAAATCCCTACCCGGCCGCTGCAGCATCATATGGTTGATGACTTCCTGCTTTCGCTGCAGCTCCTGCCGCATAGTAATCCGCTTTTTAGCGTTTTGAACTGCGTAGCCGAGGTCTTCGTCGTGAATAGGCAGTAGCAGATAGCCGGCAGTGCAGTGCCGGATGGCTTCGACAGCAAACTCCCGGATTTTGGAAATCACTATAAATTCGCAATTGAAAGCGGAAAGCTGCTGCAGCGTTTCCTCCACGGTTCCTATGGAGAGATCAAGATGGATAAATAGCAAGTCTGCTTGCCTGGCAAGGATGTACCGACCTGCTGCTGACAGGTCTTCTACACTACCCCGCAGAGAAATATCCGGGCAACTGCGTCCTATTTTCTTTTCCAGGGCACGCAGGTGGCGCGCCGGGCTACCGATAAGCAAAGCGTTTATCATGGGTTTTTGGGATTTTCAGGTGTATCTTGATATGACGACGATTAATCGGTTCATATGTATTCGCTCAAATGCCAATGTTCAATGACAATTAAGCGAAAGAGCATCACAAATCTTTGCAAACCACAAATGGTCAAAATAATTTGGGCCTCGTAAAAGGGAAATCCTCAGATCCGCAGGGAGGGAAAATTGGATTTTGGGGTAA
>CAJXXJ010000426.1 GCA_913062745.1 uncultured Phaeodactylibacter sp. | reverse complement strand
TTAGCCTGGACGGCGAAGTGTTCAGCAGTCAGGCCCAATTCAGGGATCTGGAGCCGGGTGTTTATACCCTCACCGTACAGGATGTGGGGGGATGCACCGGTATAGCTACCGCCACCCTGTCTTCGGCGGTGGGACCCTCAGCCAGTATCACGGCAGTGCCGGGTACGCGCATCAGTCAGGGCACCACGGTAGCGCTGCAGCTTGATATTCAGCTGGGGGAAGGCACCCTCGATACTATCATCTGGCAGCCCGCGCCGGACTCCTGTCAGTCCTGTCCGGAAATTGCGGTGCAGCCGCTGCGCACACAACTGTATCAAGCGGTAGTGATCGACAGCCGCGGCTGCCGTGCGGAGGCCTCCGTTAATATCATCGTGGAGCAGAGCCGGCAGTTGTACATCCCCAACGCCTTTTCGCCCAATGATGACGGCACCAACGACCGCTTCTACATGTTCGCCGGGCCTGAATTTCGGCGCGGCAGGGAGTGGTACATCGTCGACCGTTGGGGCAATCTGCTGTTTGAGCAAAAAGACTTCATGCTCAACGATGCGGATGCCGGCTGGGACGGTTACTTCCGCGGAGAACTGGTGCCGCCCGGCGCTTACACCTACGTTGCGATTCTGGAACTGGCCACCGGAGAAGATTATACCGTTAGCGGTATCTTGCATCTGATGCGGTAGTGTTTTATCTTCACAACATTACTGCTGCCCGTGGCCCCTTCCCGCCCGACTGTACGGACGGGAGTACCAAACTCAGATTAATGAAAACTTCTGCACTTTACATCACCCTTGCGCTTCTTTGCTTTGCCGGCGCTGCCCATGCACAGCTCGTCGTCAACAACCCATCCGTATGCGGCATTGGGTTGTCTCTTGAAGACGCTTCCTGCGACCCTTCGATCAACCCGGTTCCGCAGCCGGAGGTCGTTGTGGTCAATGTCAACAACGCCCCGGCGGGAGTGCTTGGGCTCGATGTGGTGCTTCAGGAGGTGCAGCTTATTATTCAGCACAGTTGGGCTAACGACCTGGATGTCAGCCTGCGCTCTCCTTCCGGTGTGGAAGTACCGCTTACCTTCGACAATGGCGGCGGCGATGACAATTTTGGTAACCCGGATGCTCCCGACTGCGGGGAGCCGGTGCGGTTCACCATGAGCAGCTGCGTACGCCTGAGCGACGCACAGCCGCCCTTTACGCAGAGCCCGCTGCGGCCCGACGGGAGGTTTTCCATCCTCAACGACAGCACCACCGCAGCCAATGGCTTGTGGGAGCTGGTCATCTGCGATGATGCCGAAGGCGACCTGGGTGTGCTCGAGTATGTCAACCTGGTATTCGCTCCTGTTTCCTGCCTGGCTGTGGAAGAAGTGGCGGTCCGCATCAGCGATACCACTGCGGTGGAGCTGGACTGGTTGCCTGCCGGCAGCTGCGGCACCACTATTGTGGAATACGGCCCTCCCGGTTTTATGCCCGGAGACAGTACTACTGCGGGAGGCGGGATTGTACAGCAACTGGATGGGTGCCCGCCCTTTACGATCTCCGGGCTGGCAGCGGATACGGACTACGAGCTCTACGTGCGCAAGGTATGCAGCGGGGAGGTTTCCGAAAACAGCTGTGCGGCATTTTTCACTACGGGCTGTGCTCCTCCGCCGGTCAGCCTGCGGACGTCATTCGATGCGGAAAGCAGTTGCGAAACCTTCTGTGATTCCGACTGTGCCCTGAGCGGGCCCTGGCAGAATGCTGCTTATAATACCTACAACTGGCTGGTCAACAGTGGCACTACCCCCACCTTCGGAACGGGCCCGGAAGCTGATATCAGCGGAAGCGGTAATTACCTGTATGTAGAGGCCTCCGGGCAGTCCTGTGCGGGCGGCAAAACCGCTTATTTGCTATCTGATTGCCTGCAGCTGGATAAGCAGGGGACGGATACCTGCCATTTTTCCTTTTCCTACCACATGTTTGGAGAAGGCATCGGCAGTCTGCGCGTTCAGGTATCAACAGATGGAGGCTTTGCCTGGCAAACGCTGTGGGCGCGGTCGGGCAATCAGGGGCAGGCCTGGCAGCGGGCGTACATCGGGCTGGGTAACCTCGCAGACGGGGAGGCTTTCCGGTTGCGGCTTGTCGCCGAAGAGGGGAGTGGCTCCCGGGGCGATCTGGCTATTGATGAATTGACGCTGCACGGCTCTGTACTCACCGGCAGCCCGGATAATATCTTTTACGTGGATGCCGATGGTGATGGCTACGGCAATAGTGCGCAACAGATCAGGTCTTGTGCAGAGGCAGCCCCTGCAGGCTACGCTTCAGAACCCGGCGACTGCAACGATACCCAGGCCGCCATCAACCCGGGAGCCGCTGAAATACCCTGCAACAGCACGGACGAAAACTGTAATGGCAACGCTGATGAAAACCAGTTGCCGCCCCCAAATGTACAGCACGATACGATCTGCTCCGGTGAGGCCGCTGTGCTGACCGCCAGCAGCAATTTCAACAAATTCATATTCTGGTACGATAGCCCGAGCGGCGGCAGCCCTCTGGTATTCGGGCCCACCTTTGTGCCCTCTGTGCCGCTGGCGAATAATGGGCCAGAGCCGGTCACTTACACCTTTTACGCGGAGGAATCCGACTTCGTTTGCGTTTCCGGCGAGCGTGCTGCCGCCCGGGTGGTGGTGCTGCCCACACCAAATACTACGGTGAGCGAAATGCCGCAAATTTGTCCGGGAGATACTTTCGACCTGAGCAGTGTGCCTATTCAGGATGCTAATTTTACCGCGGGCACGGTTACTTACCACAGCGCATTCCCGACCACGATGAGTAATCAGCTGCCGGGGCCGATCGTGAGCCCTTCGGCTGCCCAGCCCTATTTCTACCGCGTCACTGCCCCCTTTGGCTGCTACGATGAAGGCAGCATCGACCTGGGCGTCAAGCCCGGTCCGGACCTGACGCTGCTGCCGGGCTCTACGGTGGAGCGCTGCGAAGAGGAAACCGCGCTGCTTGGCGTATCTGCAAGTGGTGGGGAAACGCCCTATTCTTACCAATGGAGCACCGGTGCTCAGCTGCCGGAGATTGAAGTGGAAGCAGGCACCATCTTTGGTATACCGGAGCAGTACCGGGTGACGGTAACGGATAATGCGGGCTGTTTTTCCGTGGACAGCATAGGCGTGGTAAGTACGGTAAGTGTGGATTCTGTGCGCCGCTTCGTGACGGATGTCAGCGTATGCGAGGGGGCTGATGGGGCCATTACCCTCATCCCGCTCGACGGGCAGGCGCCGTTCGATTATGAATGGGAGGGCAGCAGCGGCATCTCGGGCAGTCAGAGCAACCTGCCGGATACGCTGCGGCTGGAGAATTTGCCGCAAGGCGCCTACCGGGTAAGCATCACGGATAGCTCTCCGGAGGGCTGTGTGCGCATTGTGCGCTCTATCATCGTGAATGGCCCCGGCGCTGCGATTCAAGGGATAGATATTGCCGATGTAAGCTGCGCCGGAGCATCCGACGGCAGCATCTGCCTGGACGTTTTCGGGGATGACCCGGTCTACGAGTGGAGCAATGGTGCGGATACGCCCTGCCTGTCGGGCATCCCGGGAGGTTACTACAGCCTGACGGTTACCGATGGTGCCTGTGAGGTCGCGCTTGACAGCCTGTTTGTCGCGGAAGCCGATGCCCTGCAGCTCACTTTCGCCGCCGAGGCGCCTTCCTGCCCGGACGCAGTGGATGGTGCCCTTTCGGCAACGGCATTCGGAGGGACGCCGCCCTACTCTTTTGTCTGGAATACCGGCCCCAATTTCCCTGACCTGACCAATATCGGTGCGGGGGCTTACTCGGTGACGCTTACAGACAGCTTGGGCTGCTCCATAACTGAGACTTTTGACCTGCAAAGCCCGGAACCGCTCGGGCTGCAACTGGTCCGCAGCACGGATGTCAGCTGCGTTGGTGATACAAATGGCACCCTGCTGGTGACGGGTACCGGCGGGTCTGTACCCTATCAATACAGCTGGAGCAACGGCAGCATCGGCCCCTTCATCGTCAATCTGTCGCCCGGCGATTACACCGTAACCGTGACGGATTTTCAGGGCTGTACGGCTACGCAAACCTACACGGTGGAAGAGCCCGAGGCGCTGAGGATCGAGCTGGATTCCCTGCTGAACCCACTTTGTGTGGGGGATAAAAGCGGGCAGATTGAAGTGAGTGGCTTTGGCGGTCCCCCGCCTTACGATTTTGAATGGAACATACCTTTAGGCGACAGCCTCATTACCGCCCTGCCGGTCGGGCAGTACGTAGTCTACCTGACGGACTCCAACAATTGCCCGGGGGACAGCCTGGTGATTGACCTTGACGCTG
>CAJXXJ010000425.1 GCA_913062745.1 uncultured Phaeodactylibacter sp. | reverse complement strand
CATAAGTAGTGTATAAAAAAAAAGCGGAGTGATTTTGTCTAAGTGGCTCATTTACAGTGTTCGGGAGCCGTAGTCTTCAATCATCCGGTAAGGGTAGAGCTCCGGCAGTTTGCTCACTTTGTCAAGTGCTGCAACATCACCGGGAGCGAGTGATAATTCACTGGCCTTCAGGTTGTCCTCCAGCTGCTCCATCGTGCGTACACCCAGGATGACGGATGGGGCTACCGGTTTGGCAAGAATCCAGGCCAGCGCAATTTGCGTGGGGGAGGCACTGTACTTATCTGCCAGCTCCCGTACCTTGTCGAGGATGCGCCAGTTTTGCTCCGTATTTCTACGTGCCCACGATTCCTCTGTACCTTCGTCTGTGGTGGCAATCCTGCCTCCCGTTGGGCCTTCTTTGCTGTATTTACCGGTGAGAAAGCCACCGCCGAGCGGGCCCCAGGGAAGCAGGCCAAGCCCCTCGGACTGCAGCAGGTCGAAAAACTCGTATTCCAGATCCCGCTTTACCAGGCTGTACTGGTACTGTGCGGCGATGAAAGCATTGGTATTCAGCTGTTGCGCCAGGCCCTGCGCTTTCATGAGCTGCCAGGCTTTGAAGTTGGAAATGCCCAGGTAACGCACCTTGCCGCTGCGGATGAGGTCGTCCAGGGCCCGTATCGTTTCTTCCAGCGGGGTGATGGGGTCGAAGCAGTGCAGATAAAGCAGGTCGATGTAGTCCGTCTGCATCCGCCGGAGGCTGGCGTGTACTTCATCGATGATGTGTACCCGGGACAGCCCTTCTCCATTGGCATGAGCTTGGGTACGGAACCGGACTTTGGTAGCAATAATCACTTCAGAACGCCGGCCGCTAATCGCTTCGCCGACAATTTCCTCAGAGCGGCCCTCGGCGTATACATCCGCCGTGTCGAGGTGGTTGCCGCCGGCTTCCAGATATCGGTGGATGATCTGCAGCGCTTCGGCTTTGGGCGTGGAGCGGCTCGACTGCTCTCCAAATATCATCGTGCCGAGCGTAAGATTGGAGGTGATTAGTCCACTCTTTCCGATTGGATGGTATTTCATGTTGCTTTTGCGTTTTGGTTACAACAGCAAAAGTAGGGGCAGGGCAGGCGGCAGGATAGTAAAAAAGCGACTTTCCTGTATTTGGACACCGGGATTTGCCCGAAACATTGGCAACCCAACTTACTCGTTAATTTTTCTTACTTTAAGGAGGACTTAAAGCGAATCAATGAGTAAGCGAAAAAATTCTATTGACTGGCTTTCCAAAGCAGTTGACTCAAAGGCCAGGTAGGCCTTTAAATTTCACAGGTTATGAAAGAAAAAGCTGCCATTACCATTATTGTTTTGAGCCTATTGCTACTTCTGGGCAACGTCCTCAACCTGCTATTCGGTGAGGGCGAGGCCGACGTCGGCTTTTGGGCCAGGATCGTTTCCGCCGTAATGTTGCTACTGGCTATGTCGATCTCCCTGCACGCCTGGCGGAAAGAAAAACAGTAGACGGCTCATACCCGGACAGTAGGCAGGCAGCGCACCGGAAAATTGCAGGAATTAGCAATAAAGCATAGCTCGTGCGCCCGTTCGTGCAATTGTATAGCCTCCTGCCGCCGCGCTGCTTCCAGTATCTGCACTTTTGGCGAAAGCCGCACCCACTCGAACTGCCCGCCGCCATCCCTGCGCTGCACCATTTGCCCCTCTGCCTGGTCCTCGTATGCAGTAACGGTGATGCCCGCATCGGCACACAAGTGGAGATACCAAAGCTTGTGGCAGGCAGAAAGGGATGCCAGCAGCATTTCTTCCGGGTTGTACCGTTGCGGGTTGCCCCGAAAAGCCTGGTCTGCACTGCCCGGCCAAACGGGCTTACCTTCTGCCAGAATATCAAAATCCCGCTCGTAAGCGGTGTAGCTGCTTGTGCCGCTCCCGGTATTGCCCGTCCAGCGGATGCGGATCTGATAATGGTGCTTTTTCATGGAGCAAAGTTAAGCAAGTGCGTCTATCGGAGACAGGCCAGTTGCGGGCAAAGCAGCGTGCCAGGCATCGGTTAGCGGTTTACCAGCAGTTTGCCAAAGCGCCGGCCCTCCGCTGTTTCTGCTACCAGCACATAATTGCCGGACGGCAGCTGGCTTACGCTGAAAGTCAGGGGCCCGGCTTCCAAATGCGCCCAGGAGCGCAGCGGCTGTCCGTTCAGGTTGAGCAAAGTGAGCTGTTGGGCGGGGGTGCTGAGGTTTACGGTAGCCTGTGTGGTAGCAGGGTTGGGGAAAATGCGGAGCGAAGCAGGCTTTTTTGCGGTCGGCTGAGGTGCTGCTGCCTCCTCTTCATCGGGTTTACGGAGACATCCGCAGTAGCAGATTTCACTGCTGATCAAAGGCACCTGATAGTCCGTCACCGTCACCATATCGAGCGAAAGGCTGGTGTACACAAGTGCAAAGTTCTGGTAATTTGTGCTTTGGGCATGGACCTTGAGTTCTTTCTTTTTCTCAGGCAGGTAGCCCAGGTAGCTCACCTGCACATCGTAGCTGCCCGGCTCTAATCCCGCATTCTGCATAGGGTCATTTTGAAAAAAATACCAACCCAGGCTATCCGTTTCCATACCGGTTTGATAAATGTCATTCTTGTACAGGATGACACTTGCATAAGGCAGCCCGTTGCCGTTCTCGTCCGTTATCCGGCCCATCAGTGTAGTTTGGGCAGGAAGGAGCAGGCCGCTGCACAGCAAGGCGAAAAGGGTAAAAATGCTCTTCATAGCTTTCTGTTTTGGTACAAAGTAAGCCGGAAACGGAAGTCTGCACCAGCCAAAAATGGCCAATTGTCAGGTTTCTGAATGTCAGCCTGCTGCTGCGGGCCCGCCTGAGAAGTAATATCGCTCAGTCTCTCATCATTGAGAATTGTGGATAAAATGCTTAGTTTGGAAAAAAAAACACCATCATCATGCCCGTCAACCACTGCCCGGCTCTGCAAACTAAAAACTACCGGCTGCAACCCCTTGCCCGCCAACATGCCGTGGACATCTTCGAATTGAGGAGCAGCCCGGAAGTCAGCCGCTATCTGGACCGCCCGCTGATGAAACGGCCGGAAGAAGCAACGGAATTCGTAGCGTACATCGAAGAGGGGACCCCACAGGGGGATTATCTGTACTGGGTCATTGAGCGCAAGGAGGACAAGCAGGTAGCGGGGACGATTTGCCTTTGGCGCTTCGATCAGCAACGCAGCCGGGCGGATTTAGGCTACGAGCTCAAGCCGGCTTTTCAGGGGCAGGGCATTATGGGCGAAGCTTTGCAGCGGGTGGTGCGCTACGCCCGGGATACCCTGTCGCTGTACCGCTTATATGCCTGCACCAATGAAGCCAATGAAGCCTCTCTGCGGCTACTGAAAAGAGCGAACTTTACTTTTGAGCGAAAACTATTTGAAGACCCGAATATGCAGGTTTTCGTGCTGCACTTTCAGGGCTTGCCCGCCTATCTGCAGCGCATCGGCCTGGAGCCTTTCAGCAAGCCCGGCCTGGTGGAGCTCCACCGGGCGCATCTGTTCAGCATACCTTTTGAAAATCTCGATATCCACCTTGGGCGGGCTGTCTCCATCCAGCAGGAAGATATATTCCGCAAACTGGTACAGCAAAGGCGCGGAGGCTTTTGCTACGAACACAATGGGCTTTTTCGCTGGGCGCTGCAGCAGTTGGGCTATACCGCTCATCTGGTGCAGGGGCAGGTATACTCCACGGAGCGTAAGGAGTATGGACCGCCTTTTGATCATGTAGCGGTATGGGTGGAAACGCCGGATGGCCCATTCCTGGCTGATGTTGGATTTGGGAATGCGCCGCTCGTGCCGATGCCGGTCCGCGATGGGGCAGAGGAGGAAGGCACATCCGGGCGCTACCGGCTTGAGTTTTTGCCGAAAGGGCAATACCGCATATCGCATCGGGAAGGCCGGGAATGGGTGCCTGACTATATCTTCGACGGGCAGCCGCGGCGGGTGGAAGAATGCGAGCCTATGGCGTTGTACCATCAGACTTCGCAAGAGTCGCCCTTTACGCAGAAGCGGCTCATTTCCCTGCCTAAACCGGAAGGCGGCCGCGTAACCATAAGTGGTAATGAATTGATTATCAAAGGAGACAACGGGCCATCTAAGGTGGAGCTTGAGGGGGAGGACAGCTTTCGGGAAGCACTGTCCGCGCACTTTGGGGTGGTCCTGGAATGAATACGCCTGCCCGGCATTCACCAGGCAGGCGTGATTCGTTAAAGTTATATGTTAAGCCTGCCACTAGTGGCTCAAGTTCTAAGTCTCTGATAATTAAGCCGCCGGAATTTTGTTCGCTGATGAAGCCTGGAAACGTAGGCG
>CAJXXJ010000424.1 GCA_913062745.1 uncultured Phaeodactylibacter sp. | reverse complement strand
CCAGCCACACCTCGTTGCCGTCCCAGACCGGGCCAACGGCGTTAAGTGCGATACGGCGGCTCTTTTCTTTTTTAAAAAACAAGTGCAGGGCACCGGCCCCCAGGTCAAAACCATCAAGTATAGCGTATCCGCTGAAGAGGCCCCCGATGACGAGGAACCAGAGCGTAGGGTAGTCGAGTCCAAAAACGGTTGGCATAGTCGGTTCATTTTTTAGTTCCAATGGCTTGTGCGATTCATACGGCTGCCCCGGCAAGCCAGCCCGGGGGCAGTGCGTGCGGAAGCCTTACAGTTTCCTTCCGGCGGCAGCCGCGATATCCTCGTGCAGCGCGCGGTGGTCTTCCAGCTTCTGATCATCCGGCCCGCCTTTGATTTTCTTATTCAGCAGATAGAGGAAGAGGACGAACAGCAGGCTGTAGATCACGAAAAACATGATGAGGGAAAACAGCACCTGATTGGCGACCACGGCCTCCGAGAGGGCATCGCTCGTGCGCAGCAGTTCGTAGACCACCCACGGCTGCCGGCCCATTTCTGCGGTGTACCAGCCAAACTGATTGGCCAGTGAGGGGATAATCACGGAGTAGACGAATACCCAGAGCAGCCAGCGCTGATCGAAGAGCTTGCCCCGCCACCACAGGTAGCAGGCGTAGAGCGTCAGCGCAATCATAAACATGCCGAAAGCTACCATGAAGTGATAGAACTGAAAGATTGCATTCAGCGCCGGCGGCTGCTCTTCTATGGGGAAAGCATTCAGCCCGGTGACCGGGGTGACAAAATCGTAGTGCAGCAGGAAGCTCAGCCCGTTGGGGACTTTGAGCCCGTATACCTGCTGTTTGTCTTTATCCACCCAGCCCATCACATAGGCGTCAGCCGGGGCGGAGGCTTCAAAGTGGCCTTCCATCGCTGCCAGCTTTGCCGGCTGATGCTCAGCGACCACTTCTGCGGAAGCATGCCCGGATACCAGTTGCGCCAGCGCAGTGGCGGCAGAAACGGCAAGGGCGATCTTGAAGGCTTTTTTGCTGATCTCCAGATGCCGGTTGCGCAGTATGTAGTAGGCGTGTACACTCAGTACCAGGAAGGCGCCTGCCAGGAAGGCACCGAGCCAGACGTGTATCAGCCGCTCCACGCTTGAAGGGTTGAAGACCATGGCCCAGAAGTCGATGATTTCCGCCCGGGCATTCAGCCCTTCGCCCACTACGTGGAAGCCGGCCGGCGTCTGCTGCCAGGAGTTCGCCACCACAATCCACACGGCACTGAACATGGAGCCAAACCAGACGCCCAGCGTAGCGATGAAATGGACGCGCGGGCTCACCCGGTTCCAGCCAAAGAGCAGGACACCCAGGAAGCCGCTCTCTAGCGCAAATGCGAAGATGCCCTCGGCGGCCAGCGCGCTGCCAAAAACGTCGCCGACGTAGCGCGAATAGGTGGCCCAATTGGTCCCAAATTCAAACTCCATGACAATACCCGTAGCTACGCCGATACCGAAGGTCAGCGCAAAAATTTTAGTCCAAAATTTGGCCAGTACGTGGTATTCCTTATTGCCGGTGCGCAGGTATTGCCCTTCGAGAATGACCATAATCAGGCCCAGGCCGATACTCAGCGGCGGATAGATATAGTGGAAAGCAACGGTGAAAGCAAACTGTATCCGCGATAGGATTTCTACATCCATGGTGTATGTTAGTTTTTAAGGCTTTACGAAACTGTTCAGAGCGGCAGTCCAATTTTCAGCGTACAGGCAGACTTGAGGCCCGGCCACTGCCGGGAGCTATTTCATCTTCTGTACAGCCGAGGCCGTCCAGCTTTGGCATGCTTTCATTCGTGCAGTAGTTTGCCCGGGACAGGTGGACAGGCAGGGTGCCGACCTTATGTATTCCCGGTTAAACATATACGATGTGGTTATTTGGGCTGTGCAAGAGCAGAACTGCGCATTGCGCCCTGTTCTTTTTCCCCTTAAAGTATTCATCGTTTATTTGTTCGCTCGGCCGTCCGCTTCTGTGTATATTTTTTGGCGCAAAGCCGTTAAATGGAAGGCACACGGCTGGCTGTACCATGCTCCGGTAGCGAAGAACGAAAGAGGTGCCTTGCGCTGACAAAAATAAAATTCAGCGCTGCCGGAGGTGAGAGGTTTTTAGCGGGAATAGGGTACTTTTTACTGTTTTTGCCGCCGTTGCAGCTCATCGCTGATCATTCTGCCGACCCGGTCGAGGTGGCCGCGGCCTTTGAAGAACTGTTGCATGAATACCATTCCGCCCAGAAAAAGGACAAATGAAAGCGGGAACAGGGAGAGGAAGAAAAGCCCCAGCAGGGAGAACCCAATTTGCCGAAAGGCAAACCATAGCACGAGCCAAAGCGGGGAAAAAGCCATCATGCGGATGAAAAACCGCTGGTAGATGTGAAAAAGCGCATTCTTGACCTCCCACTGCCCGCGCAGGCGCAGCAGCTGCCCGGATTCGTAAACTTCCGGGCCTACGGCTTCCAGTTCGGACAGCTCATCAGCAGCATCCGTTTCCAGCCGCTTCAGCATGGAGTCCAGGTCGCGTATTGGCATGGCAGTACTTTTGGTGGTAGGAACAGCCGGGAGCAAATTTGGTTTGGAAAGCGCACCCCCCCAAAGCAAAAGCGGGCAACCAAAGCGCCCGAAAGCGCAGGATGCCCGCTTTTACCCATCGAATTGGAGATTAATCGTTGGTTTGCAGCACGTACTCACCGTAGCGCTGCGGGTTCTTTTCGTCGTAGTGGTCTACGGCAGTCTGAATATGCATGAAGAAATTACCTTTGCCGAGGTGCTCGTCGAAGTGAGCGCGCTGCAGGGTATCCCGCAACGGGCCTTTGACGCTAGTCATGTAGAACTCAATGCCGAGGCTGCGGCAGTACTCCAGGATTTCCTCCAGCGCGTGCACTCCGCTGCTGTCTACGCTATTGATGCTGTTGGCATCCAGGATGAAGAGCTTTAGCTTGCCGCTTCGTTTTTCGATTTCCTCCTCGATGCTTTCCTTGAAAAACGTGACATTGGCGAAGTACAGGCGGGCATCGAAGCGCATGATCAGGATGTCGTCCCGGCGCTCCAGGTTATCGAAGCGGTTGATGTTTTTATACAGCGGCTCATTCGGAATCTTGCCCAGCACTGCGAAGTGGGGCAGCGTAGTGCGGAAAATCACTACGCCCAGCGAAAGGGCTACGCCGATGAGGATACCCTGCTCGATACCCAGCGACAGGGTGCCGATGAAGGTGGCCAGCAGCATGAAAAAGTCCACCCGGTCGGTCGTCCACAGGTGCTTTGCTTCCTTGAGGTCAATCAGCCCGAATACCGCCACCATGATCACAGAGGCCAGTATAGCTTTGGGCAGGTAGTAGAACAGCGGGGTAAGGAACAGCAGCGTCAGCGCGATCAGCACTGCACTGATGATAGCAGCGAGCCCGGTTCTGGCGCCTGCCTGATCATTGACTGCAGTACGGCTGAAACCGCCGGTAGTGGGGTAAGACTGGAACAAAGAGCCGAAAATATTAGCCGCTCCCAGCCCGATGAGCTCCTGATTGGGCGATACTTTGTAATCTTTGTGCTTGGCCTGTATAGCTTTCGCTACAGCGATACTCTCCATGAAGCTGACCAGCGCAATCGTCAGGGCAATGGGCAGCAGCGCATTGAAGTCTGCCATGGAAAACGCAGGGATGCCAAAAGACGGCAATCCCTCCGGTACGGTGCCGACAATCTTGACGCCCTGATCGCTGAGCCCGAAGCCCCAGACGGCCAGAATGCCGAAAAGCACTGCGAGCAGCGGCCCCGGTATAGCTTTGTTGATCTTTTTGATGCCTTTGATGAGTACGATGCCGGCCAGGCCTATGGCAAAGGTGATCCAGTGGATGGCACCGAATTGCTCCACCGCGTTGATCAGAATCTCGTGGATGTGGTGGCTGCGCGGGATGTTGACGCCCAGCAGGTGCTTAAGCTGTGACAGCCCGATGATGAGGGCGGCTGCTGAGGTAAACCCGGAAATGACGGGATGAGAAAGAAAATTCACCAAAAAGCCTAGTCGGAAAGCCCCCAGCAAAAACTGGATCAATCCTACCATAAACGCCAGGGTGATAGCCAGAATGATATAGAGTTCCATATTCCCTTCTGCCAGAACGCCAATGCCGGCTGCGGTCAGCAGCGATACCATGGCTACTGGCCCTACTGCCAGTTGGCGAGACGTTCCGAAGATTGCATAAAGAATCAAGGGGATGGTGGAGGCATACAGACCATAAATGGGCGGTAAGCCGGCGATCATGGCGTAGGCCATTCCTTGCGGAATCAACATGACGCCCACGGTCAGTCCGGCCGCGAGGTCGCCTTTCA
>CAJXXJ010000423.1 GCA_913062745.1 uncultured Phaeodactylibacter sp. | reverse complement strand
CCGATTATTACGAGCTGGCTCCTGCGCCCCGCCGCGTTTGTAGTTGCCTGTCTCAGCATGACGCTCGGAATGATAAACACGACACGAAAGCGTATTGCAATGCTAAGCATGGAGAACATGCATTATCAGGAATCAGGTTAAGTGACTCAACGTATGAATAGGACGAAAATTCTTATCATCGAGGATAATCCCTCGGACATTGCGATCATCGAAGCGTACCTTAAAGAAGCAGGCTTTAAGCACCAATTATTTAAAGCTGACGCACTTTCAGAGGGCCTGAACCAGCTGTGGGAACACAAACCCGACCTGGTACTCCTCGACCTCAAACTCGTCGATGTAGAGGGGTTCAAGACCCTGCAGCTATTTCGGGAAAAAGCTCCCGATGTACCCGTGGTGGTCCTCACGGGTTTCAAAAACGAAATCATGGGCATTCAGTCGGTCCGCGCAGGCGCGCAGGACTTCTTGGTGAAAGGTGACTTTGACTCCCGCAGCCTCGTGCGCACCATACGCTACTCCCTGCAGCGGTTTGAAATGACGAGCAAGCTGCAGAAAAGAGCGGAGAAGCTCTCCCGAAGCGAAGACAAAAACCGTATCATCCAACATATTGCCCGCTTTGGCAGCTGGGAGATGGACATTGTCAGCAACGAGATGAAGTGGGATGAGGAGATTTTCAAATTCTTTGGGTTCCCGCCCAACAGCTTCAAGCCTACGCTTTCTGAGTACTTTAAGTACGTGCACGTTTCAGACCGCAGCCGGGTCGAGAAATTTTTTGAAAACGCGATCAACGACGGGCAGCCGCACAGCATCATACACCGCATCGTGATTGACAATACGGTGGTGAAACACCTGAAGGTCAATGCGCAAATCAACTACAACGAAGCGGTGAACCACATTGCCCTGATGGGTAGCATTCAGGATATCACGGACCAGGAAGCCGCAGAACTGCCGGTAGAGCCTACTAACGCTCCGGACGACAGCGACAACCCGCCGGAAGAGTCGAAAGACGGGCCGCCCTCCCGCTCCATGTTCACGGATTTTACGTTCAACATCCGTACCCCGATCGCCTCTCTGATCAACTTCATTTACCTGATGAAGGAGAGCCCGCTCAATGAACAGCAGACGAGCTACCTGACGGGCATGCGATCGGCGCTCGATGACCTGACTTTTTCCCTCAACAACTGGATTAACCTCTCTACCCTGCAGGGGGAGCGCATCGAGCACAAGCCGGGCGAGATACACCTTACGGAAATTATCCGCACCATTTATAAAATCTCTTCCATACGGGCAGAGAAGACGAGTGCCAAGCTGGAGATGGAAACTTCGCAGAAGTTGCCCGACTTCATCTACACCGACAAAGAGAAAGTCACGCAGATCATCTACAACCTGATCGAAGTGGCGATCAACTACTGCAAGCCCAGCTCCAACATCAACCTGCACATCGGCATACGCGGGAGCCGCAAGAACAACCTGACCTTGCTGCTTAAAGCTAAGTTTTCCTCTTCCCTGTTTTCTGTGGAGGAAGCGGAAAAGCTGATGGGCAATGAAGATGTGCTGCACACCCGCGAAATCGAGTCGAGCCTGTATCTGCCGCTTATTATTGCACAGCGGCTGACGGTATTCCTCGACGGCCGCCTTGAGCTGATGAAGCCCAGTGCCCAGAAGGTCAGCCTGTCTGTAGAGCTGCCGGTGGAAGCCAGTCAGCGGGAACAGGAAGAAACGCCGTCCCGGCCCGAGGAGAACGTCAAAATCCTGCTGGTGGAGGACCACGACCTGCACCGGCTGGCTACGCAGCGCCTGCTCACAGGCTGGTCGGAAAAGGTACAGGTGACCACTGCGGAAAACGGGCAGGAAGGCGCTGAACTTGCGCTGGGGAACAAATTTGACCTCATCCTGATGGACCTGCAAATGCCCGTGCTCAATGGCATTGAAGCTTCCCTCAAGATCCGCAAACACAGCAGCACGCCCATCATCGCCCTGACGGCCAATGAGTCCAAGCAGGAACAGGAGCGCTGCCGGATGATCGGCATCAATGACTACCTCGTGAAGCCGATCAAACCGGAAAAACTTTACAAAAGGATTATGCAGCAGCTCCGGCCGCCCAGCCCGCAATAAAACCAGATGCTGTATGGAACGTTACCTATTAAATAGCTTTCATCCATGCAGCAATATGACCTGATTATCATTGGCGGAGGGCCTTCCGGGCTGAATTGTGCTATTTCCGCTGCTAAAGCGGGGCTCAATTACCTCGTCCTGGAAAAGGGCATGATCGCTAACTCGATTTACAACTTCCCCACCAACATGACCTTCTTCTCCACTTCCAAACGGCTGGAGATCGGAGAAGTCCCCTTCATTTCGCATACCGAGAAACCAACCCGGCGGGAGGCGCTCGAATACTACCGCCGTTTGCACCAGAGCTGGGAATTGCGGCTGCGCACCTACGAACCCGTGGAGCGTATGGAAGCGCGCGGGCAGAGCGGCTACCGCGTGCATACCTGCAAAGGGCAGTACGACACGCATTCGGTCATTGTGGCCACCGGCTTCTACGATACTCCCAATATGCTGAAGGTGCCCGGAGAAGAACTGCCGAAGGTGAAGCACTACTACGATGACCCGCACCCCTATGTAGGACAGAAGGTGCTGGTGGTCGGCGCTGCCAATTCGGCCTGTCAGGTCGCGCTCGAGCTGTGGCGCAAAAATGCAGAGGTAACGATGGCCATCCGCAGCGGCGAAATCTACAAAGGTGTCAAATACTGGATCAAGCCGGATATTGAAAACCGCATTAAGGAAGGCAGTATCCCGGCCCACTTCCATACCACCGTATCGCATATCCACCCCGACCGGGTGGAGCTTGAGGGGCCGTACGGGCGTTTCAGCATCGAAAACGACTTTGTGCTGGCGATGACCGGCTACCATCCCAACTACGACTTCCTGGAGCGGCTCGGGCTGGAATTTACGCAAGACGAAAGCCGTATACCGCTGCACGATGAAAAGACTTTGGAGACTCACCTCCCGGATGTTTACCTTGCGGGCGTTATCTGCGCTGGCATGAAGACGAGCACCTTATTTATTGAAAACACCCGCAACCATGGCGACCTGATCGTCGGGCAAGTAGCAAAGCGGGTACAAATGGCGACGGCCTGATGACATGGGACTAAGCATTCACTACCGCGGCACCTTAACGGATAAAAACCAAATCTATCCGCTGATCGATGAGCTGGAGGACATTGCCAAATCCATGCAGTGGGAATACCGGCTCTTTGACGAAGACTGGAGTCAGCGGCCGGACGCTACCCTGGAAAAGGGGGAAGCCGGCACACTGAAAATCGAAGGGGATGCCCGGCTTAAGGGCGTTATCCTGAATGTGCACGAAGACTGCGAATCGCTCTCGCTCTGCTTTGATGCTTCCGGCGCTATTACCTCCCTGCTCAACGTAGCCCTGAATGCGGAGGAAGGCTATCCTTCCGGCCCGCAGTGGCTGAGCGTGAAAACGCAGTTTGCCGGGCCCGAGGTGCACGTTGCTGTCGTCAAGCTGCTCAGGTACCTGAAGAGCAAGTACCTGCACGACCTGGAAGTTAATGACGAAAGCGGCTACTGGGAAACCGACGACTACGGGGCTGTGGTGGAAAATATTGACCTGATCAACCGGGGCATCGCCGCTATCACGCGCCGGCTGGAAGCAGCACGCCCGGAAAGCACGGATGATATCATCGCGCAAATCGAAAAAGCCCTGCGCGATATGCAGGACCGCGAGAACAGAGAAGAATAACTATCTTTGCGGCCCATCAAATGAATTGACGAATTGCGACTATCTTCTTCTGCCCGGGCCGCGCTGCTGTTTGCGCTCGTATCAGTGGTCATCCGTTTCATTTCTTTCTTTCCCTCCGTTATTGACCACGACGAGTCGACCTACCTCGTCATTGCGGATGCGCTGTATCAGGGGTACACTTATCAGGTCGACTTTATCGATACCAAGCCGATTGGCATTTTTCTGATCCTCGCAGCGATGAAGCCGCTGGTGGGCGATTCGATTTTCGGCTACCGCCTCACGGCCGCGCTGACGCTGGCGCTGACCGCCTTTTTGCTGTACCGTGCCAAGCGCCGGGAAGGCAGCACGCACAATGCCGGGCTGGCCGCCGGGCTTATCTATCTGGTGATGAACTCGCTGTTTACCCACTACGGCGTCACGCCGAATACGGAAACCTACTTCAACCTCTTCACCGCCCTTGCACTGTGGATTTACCTGAGCCCGGGCCAAAGCTGGCGCTACTTTTTGGCGGGCCTGAGTTTGGGCATCGGCTTTGTCATTAAGTACGTGGGGCTGTTCGACGGGCTGG
>CAJXXJ010000422.1 GCA_913062745.1 uncultured Phaeodactylibacter sp. | reverse complement strand
GGCTTTACGGAATCTCCCTTTAATTTGTTTTTCTATGACCCAAGATGTTTCTAATAGAAAGTATCGCCTCATCGAGATGATCACAGATCTTGAGGATGAGAAATCCCTTTTTGAATTAGAGGCCTACCTGACCGCACTAAGGGGTCGGGAGGCAGATTATCGTGGCGTTATAAAGCCGCTCAGGGAGGAGGTGTCAGTAGCGCTTCTCATAGAAGAACAAAGTTACAAGCCTGTCAGCAAAGCAGAAGTCGATCAGCTGGCCGCCGAACTTGACATAGAGGACCCCATCGAGGAGTTGTTACAGATGTTGGACTGATGGATTTTTTGATCGACACTAATATTTTGCTCATCTACCTAAGAGCTTCGCATTTGAAGGAGCAGCTGGATAAAGAGCTGAACCTTTTTCAAACTGGCAATAATCAGATTATATCCGTGGTGTCCTTGGGAGAAGTCAAATCCTTAGCACTTCAGCGAAAATGGGGCTATCGGAAGCTACAACAGCTAGAACAGTTATCAGATAAGTTTCTCGTTGCCGACCTCCACTCAAAGCCTATTATCGATAGATACGCTGAGATAGACGCTTTTAGTCAGGGCAAGTTAAGTAGTCCCTCCTTAAGCGTCTCGTCCAGAAATATGGGAAAGAATGATTTATGGATTGCGGCTACTGCATCAGTTCTTGATGTCAGATTAGTCACTACGGATAAAGACTTCAACCATTTGAAAGATGTCTATCTCAACTTGCAAACCATAGATATACAGAAATGGTCTCTCCGATAGCGCCCATTTACAGTAAGCGCCTGACTACTCTTTCCTTGTCCACGGTGTACTAGAGTTACGCAGGATACTCCACATAATTCCGTGGCGTCTCATACAGCCGCACACTCAGCTCGTACTTCTCATCGAGCCCGTCCCGCAGGATGTTCCAAATTACGAAGCAGATATTTTCTGCCGTCGGGTTCAGGTTTTTGAACTCCTCCGTGTCGAGGTTCAGGTTTTTGTGGTCGAAGCGCTTTTCCACCCGCTCTTTAATCAGGTCTTTCAGGTCCTTCAGGTCAATCAGGTAGCCCGTCACGGGGTCCACCTCTCCGGCCACTTTTACTTCCAGCTCGTAGTTGTGGCCGTGGTAGTTCGGGTTGTTGCACAGGCCGAAGACCTGCTCGTTTTTCTCATCGCTCCAGTCGGGATTATAAAGCCGGTGGGCCGCATTGAAGTGAGCCCGCCGAAATACTGCAATTCTCATGTTGGATATTGGTTGATATTCGTCCACCCAACAATTTTTTGCAGACTTGGTTGGGCATTGTCTCAGGCATTACTCATTATGCTATAAAATACTTAAATTCGCCTCTACAATTGAACAGCAACAGGTGACAAGTATTCATCAATATACCGTAGAAGGAATTGGAGGAGAGGAGCTGGACTTATCCCGCTATGCCGGGAAGAAAATGATTGTGGTCAACGTCGCATCAGAGTGCGGCTACACGCCACAGTACCAGCAATTGCAGGAGCTCTACGAAGAATTTCAGGATAAAGTAGTGGTGCTGGGCTTCCCGTCCAACGACTTTGGCGGGCAGGAGCCGGGCACCAATCAGGAGATTCAGCAATTTTGCAGCGCCCGTTACGGGGTGAGCTTCCCGATGGCGGCCAAGGTCGGTGTGCGGAAAAACCCTCACCCGGTCTATCAGTGGCTGCAGCAAAAGTCGCTCAACGGCAAAATGGACAGCGAGGTCAAGTGGAATTTTCATAAATACCTGCTCGACGAAAACGGGCAGCTTGTCGCTTCCTATCCCTCCTCCACCAGCCCCTTTGATGACGCTATTCTGGACTGGGTTCAGTCCTGAGTCTTTCCCCAAACTGTTCAATGGTTTTCAGCTCTGATTTTTTGCGTCAAGCGCAAAGAAATACGGAGGAGTGCATAAAAACTTTGATTGAACAGCTATGCTATTTCAGCAAGTCATAGGACAAAAAAAGGTTAAGGACCGCCTGCGGGGCATGGCCAACGGCGGCCGTATGCCGCACGCCACCTTGCTGCTCGGCCCTTCCGGCGGCGGGAAGCTGGCGCTCGCGCTTGCCCTGTCTCAGTACCTGCTGTGTGAGCAAAGGGGAGAGGAGGAAGCCTGCGGGCGCTGCCCGAGCTGCATCAAAGCCGCCAAGCTCGTCCATCCGGATGTGCATTATTCTTATCCGACGGTGGGTTCCAAAGCCACAAGCGAAGACTTTTTGCCCAGGTGGCGGGAGCTTTTGGGCGAAAGCCCCTACCTTGAGGCCAATGAGTGGCTGCAGCATATCGGCGCAGAGAACCGGCAGGGCAATATCACGAAGGAAGAATGTGTCGGCATCATCCGCAAGCTGAACCTAAAAACCTTTGAAAGCCGCTACAAAGTGCTGATCATGTGGTTGCCGGAGTACCTCGGCAAGGAAGGCAACCGCCTGCTGAAGCTCATCGAGGAGCCGCCTGAGAATACCTATTTTCTGCTGGTCGCCGAAAACCAGGAGCGTATCCTTAACACGATTTTGTCGCGCTGCCAGATCGTGGCGGTGCAGGCGCTGAGTGACGAAGAGATTGCCCGGGGGCTCGAGCAGCAGGGGTATAGTACCGAAGTGGCCCATGCCAACGCCTACCTGGCGAACGGCAGTTTCCGTGAAGCGCTGCGCATGGCGGCTCAGGGGCAGGACGACAACGCCGCTCTGTTTCTGCAGTGGATGCGCAATGGCTATCAGGGTAAACCCGTTAAGATGGTCGGCTGGTCGGAGGAATTTGCCAAGCGGGGGCGGGAAAATCAAAAGCATTTCCTGCGCTACGCCCTGCATTTCCTGCGGGAGCTCTGCCTCATCAAAGCGGTAGGCCCGGAAGCCCGGGTGCGGCTGCAGGGCGAGGAGCTGCAGTCGGCCAAAAAAATGGCGCAGGTGTTAGAATTGGAACAGGCTGAGCAAATGAGCCAGCTGTTCAGCGATTGTGCTTTCGCCGTAGAGCGCAACGCTAATCCGAAGGTGCTCTTCTTGGATGCGTCCATCAAGCTGCACCGCATTTTGAAAAATAAATTACCGGAAAAATATCAGGGGATGAGTGGAAAACTGGTGCTGTAATCAACGGCGGGGTTCCGGAAGGAGAGGCTTGAGGTAAAACTGCAGCAGAACCCACCGATAAACTATTAACCAGCCACCAGGAACAAAGCACAACGACCATCTCCCCTTTTCCGCAAGCATAAACCAAAAACAGTATGGGCTGTACAGGATGTACCGTAAGCAGCGATGGCTCGCCAAAGGGCTGTAAGAGCAACGGTGGGTGTTCCACCGGAGGCTGCAACCGGCTAAATACTTACGATTGGCTGTCGAGCATGGATGTGCTGGATACCGATCCTTTCGATATCGTGGAAGTGAGCTTCAAAAACGGAGCACGCAAAGAGTTTTACCGCAACAAAGGCTATACCCGGGCACTCACGGGCGACCGTGTGGTGGTAGAAACCGGCAATGGAGCTGATGTGGGCACGGTGACCCTCTCGGGGGAGCTCGTCCGCCTGCAGATGAAGAAAAAGAAGTGCAAGGAAGACGATGTGGCCCACCATATTATCCGTAAGGCCAATCAGCGCGACCTGGAGCGCCTGGAAGAAGCCCGCGGGCTGGAGATGCCCACTATGGTGCGCGCCCGGGCCATCGCCCGCAGCCTTGATCTGGACATGAAAATCGGCGACGTGGAGTATCAGGGGGATAAGCGTAAAGCTACCTTCTACTACACAGCCGATGGGCGCGTGGATTTCCGGGAGCTTATCCGGCACTACGCTAAGGAGTTTCGTGTGAAAATAGAAATGCGGCAGATTGGTGCCCGGCAGGAGTCTGCCCGCATCGGCGGCATCGGCTCCTGCGGCCGGGAGTTGTGCTGCTCCACCTGGCTGACGGATTTCAAGTCTGTGACCACCGCCGCGGCCCGCTATCAGAACCTGGCCATCAATCAGGCCAAACTTTCCGGTATGTGCGGGCGGCTGAAGTGCTGCCTCAACTACGAACTCGATACCTACCTGCATGCGCTGGAGCAGTTCCCCAAAAGTGCTGACAAACTACAGACAGAGGAAGGGGCGGCTGTTCTGGTGAAAACTGATATCTTTAAGGGATTGATGTACTACGCTTATCAGCGCGATGGCGGGCGGGGCAAACTTTATGCCCTGGAGGCCAGGCGGGTGGCCGAAATTAAGGAGATGAACAGTAAAGGGGAAAAACCCCGGGATCTGGTCAGCCTGCAGGTCTTCATCGAAAATAACCTGGCGGAAGAGCCGGATATGGACTTTGAAGACGTCACCGGAGTGATAGAGCTGCCGCCGGAAAAGCGCCGCACGGGCCTGGTGT
>CAJXXJ010000421.1 GCA_913062745.1 uncultured Phaeodactylibacter sp. | reverse complement strand
CCCGGATGCCCTATCAGGGTGAAATTTATGTAAAGCCAAAGGGGGCAGTGGTAGACACTTCCGAAAGTATCGTCCTGAAAACCGCGGATGAATCCGCCGAAGCCCGGGAGGCTTTTGAGTTGCGGAATGTCTTCTTCAACTACGACGATTCCAACTTGCTGCCGGAAAGCGAACCCCAATTACAAAAGACCCTGGAGTACATCAAGCGTGCCGGCAACTACCGCATTGAGATATCCGGCCATACCGACAGCGACGGCGAGGCAGACTACAACCGGGAGCTTTCTGAGCGCCGGGCGCAAACGGTGCGCGATGCCCTGATTGAGCGGGGCGTCCCGCCCGGTCAGCTCATTGCGGTCGGCTACGGCGAAGACCGGCCTATAGCGGATAACCTGACGGAAGCAGGGAAAGCCCGCAACCGGCGGGTGGAAATCCGGCTAATCCGGTAGTGGCGCTACCCTCGCTGTGCTGACTGCAGGGCCTGCTTTACCGCCCAGCGGTACATATCGTGGTAGAGCAGTGGCATAGCTTCTTCTGCCGGCATCCACAGCAGGGTGTGGTCTTCTTCGGTGGCGCCCTCCGGTGCCGGGCCGAGGATGTCAACCAGGTAAAAGTGGCCGATTTTCTTGTAGTAGAGATTCTGCTCGCGGTCGAGGTAGTGCTCGGCCGCCTGCCCCAGCCGGCGAATGACTTTTGCCTGCAGGCCGGCTTCCTCCTGTACCTCCCGAAGCAGAGCAGTTTCCTGGTCTTCGCCGGGCTCAATGCCGCCGCCGGCCAGAAAGTAATGCCCGGTGTCTACCTTCACCAGGCCCAGCTCGCCTTTTTTGTTGAAAAAAATTGCGTAAGCCCCGGGGCGGGTGATGTATTGCCCGTTCGCCGGCGGTGCGCCGAATACCAGTGGTGTGCCCATCTCGTTGTGGTTAGTGAGTGAGTTACAATTAAAAAGGCCACGGAATAGTTCAGGAAGAACCGGTTTTTAGAAAATAAAAAGCCCCGCCTGCGGGTCTGCAAGCGGGGCTTCCATTCGTAAAACAGTACTTTTATTCTGATTCCACAGCCAGTTCTTCTTCCTTGATGGGCTGACGGAAGACGATTTGGTCGTCAAACACATCAAGCACTACGTTGCTGTCGGCTACTACCTTGCGCTGCAGCATCTGCTTAGACAGCTCGTTGAGCACCTTTTTCTGAATCACGCGCTTGAGCGGGCGGGCACCAAACTCTGGGTTGAAGCCCTCGGCTGCCAGCCACTCCATTGCGGCATCAGCCACACTCAGCCTGATTTCCTGCTTGGCAAGCGTCCGCTTCAGTTCCAGCAGCTGCAGCTCGACAATCTTCCGGATGTCCTTGCGGGACAGCGGGCGGAACATGATGGTTTCGTCAATGCGGTTCAGGAACTCAGGGCGCACGCTCTGCTTCAGTATATCAAACAGCTGCTCGCGGGTCGCTTCGATCACTTCTTCCTCCTGCCCCGGCAGCATGCTCGCGAAGTTGTCGCGGATGATGTCCGAGCCAATATTGGAGGTCATGATAATGATGGTATTCTTGAAGTCCGCTACCCGCCCCTTGTTGTCGGTCAGGCGGCCATCTTCCAGCACCTGCAACAGAACATTAAAGGTATCCGGGTGGGCTTTCTCAATCTCATCCAGCAGTACCACACTGTAAGGCTTTCGCCGAACAGCCTCGGTCAGCTGCCCGCCCTCGTCGTAACCCACGTAGCCGGGAGGCGCGCCCACCAGGCGGGACACGGCGTGCCGCTCCTGATATTCGCTCATGTCGATGCGGGTCATCAGGTCTTCGTCATCGAACAGGTACTCTGCCAGCGCTTTCGCCAGTTCAGTCTTGCCTACCCCGGTAGTACCCAGGAAGAGGAAAGAACCAATCGGGCGGCGCTCGTTAGCCAGCCCGGTGCGGCTGCGGCGGATAGCATCCGACACTGCTTCCACTGCCTCCTCCTGCCCGACTACCCGCTTGTGCAGGTCGTCTTCCAGGTGCAGCAGCTTTTCGCGCTCGCTCTGCAGCATGCGGGTAACGGGTATGCCCGTCCATCGGCTGACGATCTCGGCAATGTCCTCTGCGTCTACTTCTTCCTTGACCAGCAGCTTTTTATCGTCCTGCATCTGCTGCAGATTCCGGGTGTACTCTTCCAGGCGCTGCTGTACTTCCGGCACCCGGCCGTAGCGGATCTCGGCTGCTTCTGTGAAGTTGCCCTCGCGCTCAGCACGGGCACTCTCCACCTTGAGCTGCTCCAGTTCTTCTTTGGCTTGCTGTACGCCGAGGATGACCTCGCGCTCGCTTTCCCACTGCGCACGCAGGCCGTTGCGCGCTTCTTCGAGATTAGCGATATCTTTATTCAGCACCTCAATTTTGGCTTCATCGTTTTCCCGGCGCATCGCCTCGCGCTCAATTTCCAGCTGACGGATACGGCGCTCGATTTCATCCAGCTCTTCCGGCATGGAGTTCATCTCCAGGCGCAATTTGGCGGCAGCCTCATCCACCAGGTCGATGGCTTTGTCCGGCAGGAAGCGGTCGGTAATGTAGCGGTGAGAAAGCATCACAGCAGACACCACTGCATCATCCTTGATATTAATTTTGTGGTGCGTCTCGTAGCGGTCCTTCAGCCCCCGCAGGATGGAGATAGCATCCTCTACATTGGGCTCATCCACCAGAACGGTCTGAAAGCGGCGCTCCAGCGCTTTGTCATTCTCAAAATATTTCTGGTACTCATTCAGCGTGGTGGCACCAATTGCCCGCAACTCGCCGCGCGCCAGGGCAGGCTTCAGGATGTTTGCGGCATCCATTGCGCCCTGTGACTTACCGGCGCCGACCAGCGTATGAATCTCGTCGATAAAGAGGAAGATACGGCCTTCGGCGGCGGTCACTTCGTTGATGACCGACTTGAGGCGCTCCTCAAATTCGCCCTGATACTTGGCCCCGGCGATCAGCGCGCCCATATCGAGGCTGAAGATATCCTTGTCGCGCAGGTCTTCCGGCACATCGCCGTCGACAATGCGGTGGGCCAGCCCTTCGATGATCGCGGTTTTACCTACACCGGGCTCACCGATAAGGATGGGGTTGTTTTTGGTACGGCGTGCCAGGATGTGCAGCACGCGGCGGATTTCGTCCTCCCGGCCGATGACCGGGTCAAGCTTGCCGCTGCGGGCCCGCTCGTTAAGGTTGATGGCGTACTTATTTAAGGCATTGTAGCTGTCTTCAGCGCTGTGGGTCGTCACCCGCTTGCCTTTGCGCAGTTCCTGAATAGCGGCTTTCAGCGCTTTTTCGGTGATACCGCTGTCCTTCAGCATCTGTGCGGCGCTGTCCTTGACAGACAGAATGCCCAGCAGCAGATGCTCAAGGGCTACGAACTCATCGCCGAATTCCTTCAGAAAAGTATTGGCCTTTTGCAAAGCCTCGGTAGAGGTGCGGGACAAATACTGATTGCCGCCGCTGACAGCGGGGTACGACTGAATGATGCTGTCGGTTGCCTTTTTGATATTGTCGAAGTGGACGCTCAGCTTCTTCAATACGAAAGGCGTAACGTTTTCATCAACCTGAAGTATCCCCTTGAGCAGGTGGGCCGGCTCGATCGCCTGATGCTCCTGCTGCATCGCAATCTGCTGTGCATGCTGCACCGCTTCCTGCGCTTTTATGGTGAAATTGTTCAAGTTCATATTTTACTGATTTAGAGCTTGTAATCGGTTGGGCTTTCGCCAAGTGGTTCAAGTTTTAAATCTCTGATAATTAAGCCGCAGGAATTTTTGTTCGCTGATGAGGCCTGGAAACGCAGGCATAGCCGAAGCTACGGCGAGGCTTGCAGGCCTCATTAGCGGGCAAAAGGCCAAGGCTTGGGTTGTCAAGGATTTAGGACTTGAACCACTAGTCTAACACGGTGCAGAGATCAAATGATGTACCAAATCGAAAAGCCGCGCCAAAGCCGACAAAATGACACCTTCAGAATGCTTGCGCTGACAGTATGGCGCGTTTTTCAGGATTGGGTGGATGCCTTTTGGAAAAAACGGCAGGACCGGAGCCAAGTGGGCATATAGCCCGCCAACCCAAAATTGGTAATTTCTGACTTGCTCTTTCCAAAAAAAAAACAAAAGGCTACATTGCTACTCTCCATTAAATTGCATATATTTGTAAAAAACGCGAAGCGCTATCAGTCCTGCAAAAGTTTATCCACAGCTGGCATCACAAAAAACTTACGAGAGCACAAAGACGGAATAAAATTTGGACCAATCATTAGTTGTGGTTTGTCTGGAAATCCGCATGTTCACCGGCGATGATCAGAACGGTTTGTCGGCCTTTCTGGCTGTTACCTCTGTGCCTGGGTGTGGATCCTGGCATAGCCGAT
>CAJXXJ010000420.1 GCA_913062745.1 uncultured Phaeodactylibacter sp. | reverse complement strand
TTGACGAATCGGCGGAGCCCCGGCGCATCCACCGGCGCAGCGCCAACCCGGTGGCTTACCTGCTCAAGGATGTAGTGCGCGCACAGCTCAAAGTAAAAAACCTGGGCCCGGCTGCCGGGCCGCTGTACGAGCGGGAGATCGCCTTCTATCAGAAAAGGGGGTATCATTTTGAGACTGCCCGTGCCTATTGTGAACGAATGGGGCTGCTGCAGCCGGTGCCTTCCGGCGGGCTGGCTTCTCAAGACTAAAGCTATGCGAATTTTTATTATCACGATGGACGACCCGGTACAGACCCACCGGTTCATCCGCAGCATCATCGATAAGCGGCGGGATCAGATCGTAGGGCTGGCGGTAGCCCGGGGCGACCGGATGCGCATTGGAAAGCAGCGCTCTAAAGTGGCCTACTTGCTGTCGCTGTTGCTCATCATGGGGCTGCCGTACTTCCTGGTGAATGCCCTGCGCACGCTGCTTTTCAAGCTAAAAGCCCGGCTGCACCGGTTGGGGTTGGGGGCTGACCCTTCCATAGCCGCTTACGCGGAAAAGCAGGGCATCCCCACCTGGCGCATCAAAACAGCGAATAGTGCCCGTTTTCAGTCCCGGCTGCGCGAGCTGGCGCCTGATGTGGTGATCAACCAAAGCCAAAGCATTATCAAAAAACAGCTGCTGGACATCCCGCGCATCGGCGTCATCAACCGGCACAACGCTTTACTGCCGAAAAACCGCGGGCGGCTCACGCCATTTTGGGTACTGTACAAAAGAGAGCCGGAGACCGGTGTGTCCATACATTTTGTAGACGAGGGCATCGATTCCGGCCCCATCATTGTACAAAAGCGCATAGCGGTAGAGCCGGGCGAATCCTTCGCCTCGCTGGTGCGCAAAAATTACGAACTGGCACCGATAGCCATGGAGGAGGCACTGGCCAAACTGGAGGCAGGGCAGCGGGCCTTTCTGCCCAACCCGGATGAGGAGGCCACTTACAATACGGTGCCTACGCTGCAGGATGCCTGGCGCTACCGCGTGCAACGGTTGCTGCGGCCGCGCGGCAAGCCCTATCCCGCTGCTGTTAAAAATTAAAACCCATAAGCCGGGCTCTGGCCCGCAACCTATACATTGTTGACCCGGAAAAACACCTAGTTATGAACAACACTATTTCCTTCAACCGGCCTTACATGACGGGCCGGGAAACCCATTATCTGTACCAGGCCCTGGAGATCGGCAAGTTGTCCGGAAACGGGGAATTCACCAAGCGCTGCCAGGAGTACTTCGAAAAGCGTTACGGCTTCGGCAAATGCCTGCTGACTTCCTCCTGCACCGATGCGCTTGAGATGTCGGCCCTGCTGTGCGACATACAGCCGGGCGACGAGGTCATCATGCCTTCCTATACCTTCGTATCCACGGCTAACGCCTTCATCCTGCGCGGTGCCAAAATTGTCTTCGCAGATAGCCGTGCCGACCAGCCGAATATCGACGAGGACAAGATTGAGGCGCTGATCACCGAGCGCACAAAAGCCATCGTGCCCGTACACTACGCCGGTGTAGCCTGCAATATGGATAAGATTATGGCTTTGGCCGAACGCTACGGCCTGTTTGTAATCGAAGACGCCGCTCAGGCCATCGACAGCTACTATACCGGCCAGGATGGAGTGAAGCGGGCGCTGGGCTCGATCGGGCACTTCGCTACCTTTTCCTTCCACGAGACCAAGAACATCATCAGCGGCGAGGGCGGCATGCTGGTCATCAATGACGACCGCTTCCGCCACCGTGCCGAAGTAATTTGGGAGAAGGGTACCAACCGCTCCGCCTTCTTCCGAGGGGAGGTGGACAAGTACGGCTGGATTGATGTGGGCAGCTCGTTTCTGCCCTCCGAGATCGTGGCCGCCTTTCTTTGGGCGCAGCTTGAGAGCCTGGACGACATACAGGAGCGGCGCAGAGCCCACTGGCGCAAGTACTACCACCGGCTGTCTGCCTGGGCGGGGCAGCACGGCATCGGTATGCCGCACCTGCCGGAGTACGCAACGAATAATGCCCACATTTTCTATCTGATATGTGAGTCCGGACAGCAAAGAGACGAACTGATCGGCTTGCTGAGGGAGCGCGGCGTGCAGGCCGTTTTCCACTACCTGAGCCTGCACCGCAGCCCGTACTACCGGGATAAGCACAGCGGGGGAGAACTGCCGAATACGGACCGGTACTCCGAGGCCCTGCTGCGCCTGCCGCTCTACTACGAGCTGGAAGGAATCGATACTATCATTACCGAATTGAAAACTTACAAGCGATATGAGAAAGTGGCCGTTTAACTCCCGCTTCGCCATTGTTGTATTCGTCTTGAATTTTTTGCTGGCGCTTTACGCCACACCGGTCATTGACCATAGCGACGCACCTGTATACCTTGCTTTCAGCGAAGCCCTGCTGGGTGCGGAGACGGAGGTGAACTACGCCCACCGGTCGCCGTTTTACGCTATCGTCATCGCCGGAATAGGCCTTTTGATTGATTCCCCGTATTTACATAAAGCCGTCGTATTTTTCCAGTACGGGCTTTTAGCGGTAACCACTTTACTGCTCTGCAGATTGTTTGCTTCAATCTTGCAGGGCAGGTGGTTGCCTGCGTTGGGCGGGCTTATGTTTAATCTGTCGCTGGCTACCATTTTCTTTGCGAATATAATGATGACGGAAATCCTCACCGTTTTCTTTTTGACGCTATCTGTTGGCCTGCTTTTCAACGCTTACGAGCGCGGGCGCACACAGTCTTACTTCTGGCTGGGCGGGGTGGTAGGCCTGCTGATCCTGACTCGTTTCAATACCCTGCCTTTACTGCTGACGTATGTACTGCTGATTGGCTGGGTGCTGTACGTGCAGCGGCAGCCGTTGCGGCAGTGGGCCTATTCAGCAGTAGCTTTTGTATTGCCGCTGGGTTTTCTGCTCAACGCCTGGTGCCTGTACAATTTATCCCATAACAATTTTTACGGCCTTTTCCCGAATGTCGGTCAGGGCGTGCCCCGCAATATCACCATCGCCTCTATTGAGGAAAGCGATGTGGTGTCGGCGGAGAACGAGCCGGTTTTCCGGATTTTCCTGAAAGCCCGGCAGTCCTATTACGATAACCTGCCGGAGGAGCACAAAGGCAGCCTGGCGTCTCACGACCGCTTCAATATCCTGCCGGGTCTATACGGCGGTTATACCATCTACCTTTATGCGCTGCCGGATTTGGAAGATCATTTCGAGCTACAGCCCGGGGAGGGGGAGTATGAGCTTGCGCAAAAACTAGGCAGCTTCTATCAGGAGATCGCAGATCAGAACAGCGGGTTCATCTTCAAGTACCGCATCGTTTCCTTTTTCAGCAGTTTCCGGGCCGCGGTGTCGGGCACTTTGCCGGATCACTATGGAAATATCAACCTGAACGCCCTGCCTGCTTTCCTTATCGTGCTGTACAAAATCAGTTTTTTGCTGATGTCGGTGATCGCTTTTCTGGCGTTTTTCGGTTTTGCAGGGCAGGCGTTGTGGCAACGTCAGCAGCCGAATTTCTACCTTTTGGTGTGTTTCGCGATGGTGTTTTCCTTCTGGGGCATCAACCTGGTTTTTGTGACCGGCGCGGATGCCAACCGGTATAAATTCCCAGCGGACCCTTTTATTATTGTCTTGTTCCTGGCTTACGCCGGCATGGCGGTGGGCTGGCTGCGGAGGGGCCGCAAAGCTGATGCTCCGCCTGCTGCCGCCGGGCAAAAATACCGCCGCGTGCCTGCTCAGTAGGGCCTGCCCCCCTCATTGCATTTACGATAAAAAACAACACACACTATGGATCTGTCAATTGTAACCACATTGTACTACTCCGCTCCGTTCGTGGAGGAGTTCTACGAGCGGGCGAGCCGGACAGCAGAAGAGCTGGGGCTGTCTTTTGAAATCATATTCGTCAACGATGGCTCACCGGATGATGCGGCCCTGCGGGTGCTGCAGCTGCGGGAGCGCGACAGCCGGGTTTGCCTGGTAGACCTTTCCCGCAATTTCGGCCACCACAAAGCGATGATGACCGGGCTTTCCTTTGCGCAGGGCGACCTGGTCTTTCTGCTTGATGTGGACCTGGAGGAAGCCCCCGAGCTGCTGGCTACTTTTTACGCCAAGATGCAGTCGGATGCTGCAGAGGTCGTTTACGGCATGCGGGAAAAGCGGGAGGACAAAGGCCTCACCCGCCTGTTCGCCACCCTGTACTGGAAGCTGTTCTCCTGGCTTTCCAACATCAGCATACCCGGCAATCAGCTCAATGCCCGCCTGCCCCATATAGGTGCCCAGCAATCGCGCCTGCTCATAAAAAACCGCTCTGGCATGGCCGGAGGAGCCGAGATAAACAGTGATGGCTTTAATACGGTGAGTCATG
>CAJXXJ010000419.1 GCA_913062745.1 uncultured Phaeodactylibacter sp. | reverse complement strand
ATGAAGCAGGCCAAACGCCCGATGGGGCATTCGTATATGAGCTTCCGGGCGTTCCGACTACTGCGGATGCAGGGCTACCTGGTATAAGCCGCCGGGTAGCAGTACACCCTAATCCGGGCAGCGCTTTTTTCCGCCCGGAGTTTGCAGGGGTGGAGACGGTAAGGTTGCGCATCCGGAATTCAAGCGGGCAGCTGTTGGGCGAGGCGGAGTTGTCATCCGGGGAGGACTACGACAGTAGCTGGTTGCCGCCGGGCTTTTATCTGCTGGAGTGGTACACTGAGCAGGAGCAATTGCCGGGGTACAGCAGATGGGTGAAGCAGTAGGGCGGCCGGGCTCTCCCTGGCTGCGTGAGCGCTGCGCAGGTGCCTGGCCCTGTGAAATACGCAGGCTGTTGCCTGGCTATTTCACAGGGCTGAGCGAATAGCGAACACCGGAGCATAGCGACCGCGGCGCAGCAGGGCAAAAGCAGGCGCCGCGGGCACGCCCTATTCTTCCCGGATGACGCCCTGCAGCACTTCCATCCGGCCGTCGATGCCCTCGGGTACTGGCAGCCCAAGCAACTTACAGGCGAGGGGGTAGACGTGCACATTGCGGAAGGAGGGGACCGTCAGGCCAGCTTTGATGTCCGGGCCATTAGCGTAAAAAATGGCGTGCATTTCCGGGAATTCCGGGTTGAAACCATGCTCGCCGCCCTGCTTGAAATTGCCGGCTTGGACCTGAGCGATGCGCCGGCTGTCGGAAAGGTAGTAGCCGTAATCGGGATAGAGGATAAACTGCCCGAGGCGAGGGTTATTCTTGTCCTGATAGTGTGGAAACTCTGCAATGGGGTACACCTGAACGGGCAGGCTGTCCGCCTGTGCGCGCAGGTACTGCAGGACGGCCTGTGAGTCGGCCTCCGGCTTGAGGTAGACGTGGGCGAGGGCACCGTTGTTAACGATTCGGTACTGCTCGTCTTGCGCGAAGGGGTCGATGTTAATCAGCCGGTCGGGGGCAACGTCCACCATGCCGTGGTCGGATACCATAATGATATTGACCCGCAGCCCGCTCTCTTTTACGCCATTGAAGAGCATGCCCAGGGCCGTATCCAACTCCATCAGTGCCTCGCGGATGGCTTCGTCATTGGAAGGGCCCTGCCGGTGGCCGGTATCGTCCATATCGGAAAAATAGAGGGTGATCATCTGTGGCCGTTCGGCTTCCGGCATTTTCAGCCAGTCGAGCACCTGCTGCACGCGGTCTTCGTTGGCTACGGAGCCATCGTAGCGGTAGTAGTAGGAGGGGCGTACGCCCTGTATGTCCGCTTCGGAGCCGACGAAGAAGTAGCTGGCGGCTTTCATGCCATTCTGTTCCGCATTCACCCAGAGCGGGGTGCCGTTGTACCAGGCACCGTCTTCCACGAGTTCGCGTTTGTAGATCTTGTAGGTCTCGCCAAATTGGGGGTCGTAGAAAGAATTATTGACCAGCCCGTTGTGCTCCGGCGTCAGCCCGGTAGCGATGGCGTAGTGGTTGGGGAAGGTCTTGGACGGAAAGCTGGGGATCATGGAATAGGCCTGCGTACCCTCCCCGATGAATGCAGTGATATTGGGCGGCTGAAAACGCTGTGTGTAATCCCAGCGGTAGCCGTCGCAGGAGATGAGGATGAGGTGGGGCTTGCTCGTGTCGGCACTTTGGGCAAAAGCGGTTTGCTGCAGCCAAACGAGCAGCAGCAGGGGCAGAAATCGTAGCATGGTTCGCTCTTTTAATTTTTGCAAAAGTAAGACGAATCTTTAAAGCTGCTGCCCCTGCCGTGTTAGCAATTCGTTACCATCCGCTCAGCAACGCGCCCATCAGGGTAAGCGTGAGGGTCCAGTAGCCGGCGTGTATGCCGATGTACTTCCAGCTGCGGCGCTCGAACAGCCCGAGTATACCCACCAGCGGCAGGGCAAAGGTGATGCCGGTGAGCAGCCCGTGGAAGGCACCGTGTTTGAAGGTGCGGAAGTTACTGCCGTACTGCTGCATGAAGTCTTCGATATACACCATCAAGCTGCTGCCTTCCTCGCCAAAGCCCGGTTCATTCATCACGATAGAGTAGACGTGCGACTGATGCACAACCAGAAAGCCAAGGGTCAGAGAGGCGAACAGCCCAAGCAGGTAGGTGAGCCCGAAAATGCGCAGCATATTGCTTTGGTTGATCTGCGCTTCAGTGACGCCGCTGCTTTTCATCCAGGCGGTGCCGAATACCTTTGGGTGGTACCATACTGCTCCGACGAACAGCGGGATGAGGGCGCTGAGGAAGTGCGCCAGCCAGTTCATTTCCATGATGCTTTTTGTTTGTTGCGGAGTTCAAGATAAGGATTTTTTGCAGCTATCTGCTCCCTGGATTTTCAGCGCTGCCCAATAACGGGCAGCAGCCTTTGGCCTGACAACTCTCACCCGGCCGGGGTGACAAAAATCACCCCTTAGCTGCGCGTTGGCCTATAGTTTTATCGCTGTTGGCGAAAGCCATCACCTAGTTCGCAAAATACCAGGTAAAGAATGAGTAAAAGCCCTTTTTTGAGCAATAGCATTGCCCGGAAAAACCTAATGGCCCTCACCGGCCTCTTTCTCTGCGTTTTTTTGGTCATCCACCTCGCGGGCAATCTGCAATTACTGCTTCCTGCTGACCAGGCGCGGATTCAGTACAACCTCTATTCCGAGCTCTTGTCTCACAATCTCTTCATCAAGGCAGTTTCTTACCTGCTGTACGCAAGTATCATCGCCCATGCGGTGTACGCGCTGGTGCTTACGATACAGGCCCGCCGGGCGCGCGGGCAGCAGTCGTACGCTTACGACAAGCGGGACAGCGTTTCGCCTTGGTACGTGCGCAGTATGGGCGTGCTGGGTACACTGCTGTTGGTCTTCATTGTCATCCACATGAAGGACTTCTGGTATCAGTACAAGTTTACGGAGATGCCGCTCGATGCAGAAGGCCGGAAGGACCTGTACACCATCGTGGTTGCTGCCTATCAGGAATGGTGGTATGTAGCGCTATACGTAGTGTCTATGCTGGTGCTCGGTTTTCACCTGCTGCACGGCTTCTACAGTGCATTTCAGAGCCTGGGGGTATATCACAGCAAGTATAACGGCTGGATTCGGCGGGTCGGGCAGGTATACACCTTTGTAATTACGGCTGGCTTTATCGTCATCCCAATCTACATTCACTTCACGCAAAATACGGACTTGCCATGAAATTAGACGCCAAAATACCGGAAGGGCAACTGGCGGAAAAGTGGAACCGCTACAAAGCCACTTGCAAGCTGGTAAGCCCTAACAATAAAAAGAAACTCGACATCATCGTAGTCGGCACCGGCCTGGCGGGCAGCTCGGCAGCGGCTTCCTTCGCAGAAATGGGCTACAAAGTCAAATCTTTCTGCTTTCAGGACAGCCCGCGGCGGGCGCACTCGGTAGCGGCGCAGGGCGGGGTGAATGCTTCCAAGAACTATCAAAACGACGGAGACAGCGCTTTCCGGATGTTTTACGATACGCTTAAGGGCGGCGACTTCCGGGCGCGCGAAGCTAATGTCTACCGCCTGGCGGAATGCTCGGCCAACCTGATCGATCAGGCGGTGGCGCAGGGCGTACCCTTTGCCCGCGAATACGGCGGCACGCTGGACAATCGCTCCTTTGGGGGCGTACAGGTGAGCCGGACTTTTTACGCCAAAGGGCAAACCGGGCAGCAGCTCCTCCTCGGCGCCTATTCCGCCTTGAGCCGCCAAATAGCCAAAGGCAAGGTGCAGCTCTACAATCGTCACGAAATGATGGACGTGGTGAAGGTAGACGGCAAGGCCCGCGGCATTATTGCCAAAAACCTGGTAACGGGCGAAATAGAGCGCCACGGCGCCCATGCAGTGCTGCTCTGCAGTGGAGGCTATGGCAACGTATTTTTCCTTTCTACCAATGCCATGGGGTCCAACGGATCGGCCGCGTGGCGGGCGCACCGGCGAGGGGCCCACTTCGCCAATCCCTGCTATACCCAAATTCACCCCACTTGCATACCCGTATCGGGGGAACATCAGAGCAAGCTCACCCTGATGAGCGAGTCGCTGCGGAATGACGGACGGATATGGGTGCCTAAAGACCGCAAAGACGCGGAAGCCATCCAAAAGGGAGAGCTTAAACCCACCGACTTGCCGGAAGAAAAACGCGACTACTACCTGGAGCGCCGCTATCCGGCCTTTGGTAACCTGGTGCCCCGCGATGTGGCCTCTCGCGCCGCCAAAGAGCGCTGCGACGAAGGCTTCGGCGTGAATCAAACCGGCCAGGCGGTGTTTCTGGACTTTGCTGCGGCCATCGAGCGCTACGGTAAAACCGAGGCCAACGTGAAAGGGATCGACAATCCCAGCCAGGAAAAAATT
>CAJXXJ010000418.1 GCA_913062745.1 uncultured Phaeodactylibacter sp. | reverse complement strand
CGTATTGACGACGAGGGTGGGTGTTAGTAGATTGTAGCGGGCCAGCATGTCGTTGAAGCTGCTCCGGTTGTACCATTCCTCAAACAATTCGCGCTCATACTCTTTCCTGCCTTCCCGAATACGCCGGGATAAAAAGTTGATGCCGTATCCACGCAAAATGAACTGTATCTCAGGATCAAGGGCTGCCTGATGTTGTTGAAAAAACGCCTTTATGGCTTGGTAATGCTGGCGTTCATCCGGATCGGCAGCCATTGCATCCGCCAGTTCAAATGCTTGCTTTAACAGGCTGTTCGAATGAGAATTCTCATACAGGGAAGCAATATTCAGGTGGGCGGCAATTTCCGCTTAGGAGACGGATAATGGTGGCGCTTTATCGCATTAAATTCAGAACAGAGAGGTCTGAACGCCTAACCCGACGTCGGTACCGATAGACGCAGCCACATTCAATCCGCACCCTCCGACAAAAACTCCAGAAACAGCCGCCTTCCGTATACCACCTTCATGTCCTCCAGCAATGCCCGGCAGCCGGCGGGTTCTATCTGATACTGCCGGACGAGGCGGATAAAGTTGAGAAAGCCTTGCTGCGTATGCGGCCCGATCTCTTCGTGCCGGCGAATATAATCAGCAAAACGCTTGCAGCCGTCCTCAACGGTATCGCGGCTTTCGCCCTGCCACAGGTCGATCATTAAGGACAACGCTCTTGCCCGTACTTCCAGGCGAGGGGGCATTTTAGGCCGGCGTACGAGCCTTTTGGCAGCTGTTTTTAAGGCCCCGCTTTCGTACTCTGCAATTGCCCAGCCCAGCGTTTCCACAATGCTGCGGCTCTCTTCGGGCATACGGGGAGCATATTTTTGTAAAAACGAACGGGCCCAGGGCAGCGCACCATTTTGTATGGCAATCGTAACGGTATTGATAAAACGGGTGGAGGTCAGCAGGTTGTGGCGGGCCAGCATTTCGTTGATCTCGTCCGGCCTCATCCAGACTTCGAAAAGCTCCCGCTCGAACGCAGTATCCCCCTGACTGAACTGCCGGGAAGCAAAATTGATACCGTAGGTTTGGAGTATGACCTGCACTTCCGGGCTGAATGCGTGCCGCTCTTCCCAAAAAAACTTTTTGAAAGCCTCGTAGTCTGACCGGCTCGCTGATGGCTGATGCAGTGCAAGCGCCATGCTGAATGCCCGCTCTACCAGCTGTACGCCTGCATAGGTGCGGATGCTATCTTCGTCGGGCTGCCGGAAGATGGCACCCCGGTTGCTGAGCTCCATCTGGTAGAGCATACGGCTGCTAAGGTAAAATGCGTTGAGCGTGCCCAGCAGCCGGTGCAACTGCAGCTCGCCGGCCTCGCTCTCTTTTGCCGTTATGTTGAAAGTGGTGTAGTACTGTAGCTGCAGGAGCTGAAGGGTATATAAAAAGGATTTCGGGTCGAGGGCCTCTTCCTGCTGTAGCTGCTGCAGGCTGTTATTTGTCTTGAGTTCAAAGAGATGCTGAGCGCCCTTCTCCCGGTAAATTTCTGCCAGCAGCATATTGCGGCGCTGTTGCTCCGTCCTGGCTTGCAGCTTTTCGTGCAGCAGAAAGTCCTCCAGCCAGCTGAAAAGTCGGCTGCTCTCATCGCTGATGCGCTTCCACTTCCCTACTGCCACGCGGGGCATCAGACGCTCCTTACGGAGCTCCTTCGCAGTAAGCTGATCGGGGTGCAGCTCTGCCAGAACGCTTAGCAAGCCGCCGGCCACGCTATAATCAGGATACAGCCGCTCCACATATTTGCAAAACCGCTTGACCTCCTGGCCGCTTAGTGCTTTGAACAAGCGGACCAACTTAGCTTTCTCCATTCCAAGGGGTTTGATTGAACCTGGCGAAATGATATATCAAATATGAAAAAAATATTTTAAGTAAGGAGTACCGAATCGCCAAGCGGCACCGATTCACAATTAACAACCTGATTAACACAATATTACGGCACAACAAATCTACCCGTTGGGAAATCCGGAAGTTTTCAGTTGGGCAATTATCGCTGTAATGCACACATTTGACATGTTCAATGGTGATTAGCCCTGAAAAACCAAATCCCAGTCTTTGCATGACGCTTATCGCAAGGCTTTTCCTGGCTTAGCCAGAAAAGGATTCCCCCTAATTTCACTTAACCCCTATTATAACGCTGCAGGTATGCAGTGGTATTGACAGCTCTATACATAGAAGTGGCTACGGTATTTCTCCCCTAGCCACTTCTTGTTTATCGTTCGTATGTACTGCTGGTTACTTCATGATCAGCTTTTTGGCAAATACCGCCTCTCCTTGCTGCACCTGCAGTATGATCGTGCCTGCCGGCAATCGGCTCAGATCAAAGGTCTCCATAAAAAAACCTCTGAACTGCGGGAAGTCCCGGCGCAGCAGCTCGCGCCCACTGCCATCAAGGATGCGCACCACCGTAGCAGCAGCCGGCCCGTCAAACTGAACACTCAGCTGGTCCTCTACCGGATTGGGCGCTGCCAGGAAGTTCTCAAGCAGCAGCGATTGGCCGGCTGCAGCTGATTCCGCTTCCTGCAAATTGCCGTAACCACTCCCCTGCACGGACGGAGCGGAAAAATCTCCGGATTTGGTCGTGATTTCGACTACGCCATCCTTTCCGTCCTGCCCGTATTTAGCCAGAGCCTTTTCGCCCTTCAGGACTGTGATCGCATCGATGTCATCCGGTTGCAGCAAATCTCCTATTCCTGAATCCTTTAAATTAGGGTAAGGCTTGCCATCAATTACGTAAAGGGGAGCGGGTTTTTCATTTTCTGCCGGGGCAGCCTCAGCACCGTCCAGTTTAAACTTGAGGGGAAGCATGAAGAAGGACTCCGCGGGCTTGCCATCCTTTTGGCCAGGTATCCAGACAATTTCCTGCTGTACCAGTTTTGCTACCCGCTCCATTTCGGCATCGAGCAGAGGGTGCACCGAGCGGAGCACTTCAAAGCCCTTTATGCGCCCGTCTTTACCAATGTTCAGCTTCAGTACGCCCGTGCCCTGTATATTATCCCTGCGGGCTTCCTCCGGGTACTTCACCTTGCTATAGATATACTCCAGCATTTTGCGGTCTGCGCAGCTCTGCCGGGCCAACTTCTCCTCCAGGTTTTCGCAGCCCGGGAAGCGCGGCCGTTCCTCCATCGAAGCGGGCGATTCTGCCTGCTGCTCTTCTGCTACTGTACTTCTTGTGCTTTTATCCGCTACAAACTTGACCGGCAGATTAAGTTGTACATTCACCAGGCGGCCGCGCTGCCTGCCGGGAATCCACTGTGGCATCTGCCGGATGACATCCAGCACAGCCTTGTCCGCTGCTTCATCCAGGGAGCGGTAAATTTTAGGGCTTTGCACCTTACCCGCCTTATCCACTACAAACTGTACAACGACCATACCCTCCGGCTTCTGGCCATCAGCATTAGTAGGGTGTTTCAAATTGTTGTAGACAAACTCGATTAGCTTTTTTTGAGCGCAGTAGTTCCTCTCAGCGGCTTCCTCATTCTCACAGCCGGGAAAACGGGGCATCTCTTCTACAACTTTGAAAATTTCTTCTTCAGTAGCCTGGGACTGTTCTTCTTCGGTAGCATGAGCCTGCTCTTGCTTCGGAAGCTTAAAGGAAATCGGCAGGCTAAGTTCAACAGCGACAATTGCTCCGTTCTCATCCCGGCCAGGGGTCCAGGCGGGCATAGCCTCCACCACTGCCAGGGCTGCCTCGTCCATACCATAGCCGGCGCTTTTCACTACTTTGGCCTTGCTGACGGCGCCATCGGCCCCTACGGTGAAGGATACGACGACCATGCCTTCTTTGCCAGCTTCTTTGGCTTGTTTCGGGTACTTCAGGTTAGAAGCTACGAACTCGATCAGCTTTTTGTTGCTGCAAGCCTGCTGAGCTTCTGCGCTAGCTTCTGTTTCGCAACCTTTAAACACTGGCATAACCTTAGCGTCTCCTTCCAGCTGTACGGCGGGCGCAGGAGCCGGTGCGGCTTGCGTAGGCGGAACCGCAAATGTAAAAGCCAGACCCGCAATAAGCGGGAGCGCCAAGGCATACCAGAGTTGTTGTAGTCGGGGTGATTTCTTTCTCGTCATCATTAAGATTCGTTTTTTTAGTTGAGAATGGGAAAAGTGGTTGGCCAGCGCCACCGCCTGCCCCGTCCGGGACTGCCGCAGCAGCAGATGGCCGTATTGTTTCTTGCGGGCAGTGTGCAGCACAGCAGCATCTGCCTGATATTCGTGTACGGTGCGCAGGGAGCGATTGAAGAGGTAAACCAGGGGGTGAAACCAAAAAACCACACTCAGCACTTCCAGCAGCAGCACGTCAAGGGAGTGCCAGGCTTTCATATGTGCCTGTTCATGTCGCAGTATCTTGTCGCGGTCTTTGGAAGGGT
>CAJXXJ010000417.1 GCA_913062745.1 uncultured Phaeodactylibacter sp. | reverse complement strand
AGCCTGCATTGAGCCGCAAAGACAAACGGCCGAGCAGCGATTTGCCGGTGGACGTGTGCCCCAGCACGACCACCTTGGCGCCTGCCTGCTCCACCACTTCCGCAATCAGCTTGGTATAAACCTGACTGTCAAAAGCGTCGAGAGCAGAGTCATCCAGGTGGTGAACCTTCGCCGCACCGTATTTTCCGAGCTGCGCCGGGCTGTCCGCCGTACCCAGTACCAGGGCGTGGCATTCGGTGCCCATCGCGTCCGCGGTCTTCTTGCCGTAGGTAATCAGCTCGAAGGCTGCTTTCTTAAATGCTCCTTTTTGGGTTTCTGCAAATACTAAAACCATTTATGTTGACTTTGAGATCGTTCTGAAATAGGATGAAACAAACAGCTGCTTAGATAACCTTGGCTTCCTCGTGCAGCAGGCGGACCAGCTCGTCGATATTGTCCGGGTCAATCAGCTTTACGTCGCCCTTTTCCGGCGGAAGCTCATAGTGCGTGGCTACAGCCAGGTCATCAAATTCTACAGGCGCTTCCACCTGCAGCGGCTTGCGCTTGGCCATCATAATGCCCCGCATATTCGGGATACGCTGCTCGGCCAGCCCTTTGGCAGCGCTGATGACGAACGGCGCTTCCACTTCCACCACTTCGTTGCCGCCTTCAATATCGCGGGTAATGGTTGCGGTATTGCCGTCCATTTCCATGTGGGAAGCGTAGGAGATGAATGGCATGCCCAGAAACTCGGCTACCATTGCCCCTACCTCTGACCCGTTGTAGTCGATCGTTTCTTTGCCCAAAAAGATGGCATCGAAATTATTCTTTTCGGCGTAAGCCGCAATCTGTTTGGCAACGAAGAGCGCACTCGTAGGCTCCGCATCAATCCGTACAGCTTCGTCAGCGCCGATCGCCAGCCCCTTGCGGATGACCGTATCATTGGCAGCCGGGCCCACGTTGAGCAGGGTGACCTTGCTGTCGCCTCCTGCCGCCTCCTTCAGCTCAAGCGCCCGCACCAGTGCGTACCACTCGTCGTAGGGGTTCATGATGAAAGAAACGCCGGAAGTGTCAAACTCGGTATTGTCATTCGTAAAGGCAATCTTTGCCGTGGTCTCTGGAGTTTTGCTTGCACAAACCAGTAATTTCATTGGCGGTTTTTTTTGTTGGTTTAGGGCCTGTAAGCAGGGATGGGCTGCAAATGCGCAGCCCGGGCCCGGAATTTCAAGTCTGGCAAATATACTTAAATTAGCGGGATGGGAAAAGCCCTTTAGCGAAAATTCGCTGAGCTTTTACCCCCGCATTACAGAACCTGTCAATTCCCTGTTCTTCAGGGGTTTGAAACCACAATACTATTTTCACTATGGCGTCAGACAGATTGGAACAGCTGCAAAAAATGCTCGACGAGAGCCCCGGAGATGAGTTTCTCACCTTTGCGATCGCCAAAGAACATGAAAAATACGGCCGTACAGAGGAGGCTTTACAGTGGTACCTAAAGCTGCGCGATGCCTCGCCGGACTACGTAGGCACCTACTACCACCTCGGAAAATTGTACGAGCAGCAGGGCGATGCACAGGCCGCATTCGACACCTACAAAGCAGGCATGCAGGCGGCACAGCGCGCCGGCGATCAGCACGCCCTGGGCGAGCTGGCGGGTGCCAAACTCGCTCTGGGCGATGAAGAAGATTTTGAATAGCCCTGCGCTCTACCGGGACTTGACAAGGCGGCGCACATCCAGCAGACGGCCATCAGCGGCCCGGGCCTGCAGGGCATAAATACCGGCGGGAAGGCCGTCAAGCTGCAGTATCATACGCTGTACCGGGCCCTCCGGCTGCCAGCTCCTCAGCTGCCTGCCGGTAGCACTGAGCAACCGCAGTTCAGCCGGAGCTGTCTGCTGATCATTCCATTGCAATTGCACCTGCGAGCCGGCCGGGTTGGGGAACAATTCAAAGCTGGCATCCGCCACTATGGGCCCGCCGTCTGCGCTATTGGTCAGCGCCGGGTAGCAAATCTCCAGCCCCCAGCCTGATAGTTCTCCGTCGCTGCCGGTTTTGAATAGCGCCAGCTGCCATTCCCCGCCGGGATTTTCGCCGTTGAGGGATTTCAGGTTGCCGCGTGGCCGGAAGGGGCCACCGAGCGGCGGGCAGTCCACCGGCTCCTCCGCATCCGCATCAAAGCTCATACTGAAAAAGGGCGTTGAAGAGTCACAGTCGCGCTCGTACAAATCTACCGAAGTCCCCTCGGGGCTGATCAGGAAAATTTCCAGCGCATCAAGCGGGCTGTACTGCCCCACTACCGACAGCACGTTGACATCACGTATGGGCTCTTCTACGTCCACTGTGAGTTCGGAAATGGAAAAGGGAGGCCCGGACCCCAGGTCAAGCGGCAAATCATCCGCAGAAAACTGCTGGCAAACAATCCGTTCGGTGCTAAAGCTGGAAGTAGCCGGCACACCGGTGCCACAAGCCTCATTGGCACCAGTCACCCGCCAGAAGACCTCGGTGCTGTCGGGCAGTGCAAACGGCGAAGACAGACTGCTGCCGCTAATACCGGAGCGCTGCAACAAAATATCATCGAAGAAGGGGTCTGCGGACACTTCAAAGGTGTAGCTGGTAGCGTCCGGCTGCTCCGACCACATAAAACTGGTATTGATGGAGACATCCACCGCTCCGGGAGCCGGGCTCAGCAGCTCTACCGGTCCCGGTGCGCCTTCAAAGTAGGCCAGTTGCAACTCCAGCGTATCGGCTACTGACTTACCCTGTACGATCAGCTCAAAAGCATACATTCCGGTACTCAGCGCGTCAGTACCATAGACGCGCAGGGAAGCGGTGGCAGGCAGCAGCAGGCTGTCCGGCAACTCCAGTACCAGACCGGCAGGGAGCCCTGCGGTTGAGAAGGCCACCGTATCGGCTTGCGCCAAAACAGGCTCCATGCGTATGGAGTACGCCAGCGTATCCCCTGCGCAAAGCTGCAGGCTGCTGTTTTCCGTACCCACCGACAGCCCGGCTTCCGTGGCCGGCAATATGGAAAAGTTGCTGTTGTTGATGTCGAAGAAGACATTATTGCTTGCCTTCACCTTAATCCGGAACTGATCGCCCTGCAGCGTATCCGGAAGGGCAATCAGCTGCAGCCCATCGTTGGCTACCGGGCCGGCCAGCAGGTATGGATAAGTAAAGCCGCCGTCCCCGGAAAGGTAAATATGTACGCTATCGGCGTTGACCGGCGCCTGATCCGTATTCGCCACATCCCAGGCGATCAACTGAAGGGTACCCGCCTGCCAGGGCTCCGGGCTGTTTTGAGTTTGCACCAAAAACGGGCCTGCCGCACCACTCACCAGCAGGCTGCGGTCATCAAAGCCTACGCCCCCGCCAAAACCGAAGTTATCGCGTACCGTCAGGCGAAAATTCATGCTCCGGGCGTAATCCGGCAGAATCTCTCCGATAACGGTGGTATTGTTCACCAGATCGGACAGGCGCGGAAAAACGCGGATGCTATCCGTGACAGGCAGGAAAGAGCGGAACAGTGGCGCATTGCCGGAAGGGTTGTTGGGGCTGCCGGAGGGGCCGGTATCTATTTGTTCCCAGCAGTAGGTGAGCGAATCCCCTTCGGCATCCACTGCGCTGCCCGCCAGCTCAAAGGGTGTGGAAAGCGGAATCACCAAGCCACTTTCTCCGGCTTCCACCTCAGGGTCCGTATTCCCGGTGGGCTCGTAGGCGGGGCAGTTGCCTCCGGCCCCGTTCACGCTGTAGCTGATCATCTCCTGCTGACTGACCGCGTGGAAGTAGGGGTCGCTGTTGCTTTGCAAATTGGGCGGGCAGATGCCGGCGTAGCCCATGATAGTAGAGGCACTGCCGGGCTCTACAGCTGAGCTTTGTACCCGCTGACAGTTATTGTTCTGCGTGTGGTTGGCCCCAAACTGATGCCCAAACTCATGCGCACCGTAGTCAATGGCAATCGGGTCGCCGATGGGCTGGGCGACAGCGGTAAAGCCCTGCGCCTTCCGGTTGTTGCGGCAGACCGACTGAAAACCGGCAATGCCGTTGTTGCCCGCCCGGTGAAACACATGCCCCACGTCAAAATTTGGCGTGCCTATCACGCTTGTTAGGTTGCTTTGGTTTTGCCCCAGGTGGTTGGACGCCCCACCGGAATAGGGGTCCGTAGCGGGATCGGTGTAGACTACGAGATGGTTGCTGTCTACCAAAACCATACGGGCAGAAATATCCGCCTCGTAGACCATATTGATACGGTTGAGGGTCGTCACGATAGCCGATAGCCCCAGTTCTACGGTGCCGCCGTGAAATTGCGTATATTCTCCGGTAGCCGCCACCGCCGTACGGTAAATGCGCAGCTCCTCGCCCAGCACCTGACTGTTGGCGGCAGGTTCATGATGATCGGCGGCCAGGC
>CAJXXJ010000416.1 GCA_913062745.1 uncultured Phaeodactylibacter sp. | reverse complement strand
CAATTTGGAGCGGATGACGAGATTCGAACCCGCGACCTCAACCTTGGCAAGGTTGCGCTCTACCCGCTGAGCTACATCCGCTTATACTTTCAAATAACTACGCCCTTTTTCTAAGAGCGATGCAAATATAGCGGAACTTTCCCCACAAAAGCAAGCGCCGGCTGCAGAAAATTTGTGCAAACGGGATAAGGGATTGACAGACAGGAACAAAAAAAAGCCTGCCCGGTTCCGGGCAGGCACAAACCTTAATTAATGCGTCTATAATTCGTCAGCGGGGGCTTCGTCCGGCGCCGGGGTTTCCTCCTCCGGGCTGTCCAGCATGCCCTCGAGGAAGTAGCCCAGGCTGTTCTGGCCTTTTTCCGGCAGCGTGATGCGCAGGCGCACGCCCTCGCGGGTAGCACTGGCCTCTACGTTCTCGATACCGGCAAAGTCGTCCCAGTTGGGAAAATCGGCGGGGCTGCCGAGGGCGGTGAAGATGTGCTGGTTCAGCATCTCCCCGGCTTGTTCGGCAATGCCGCCGCTCAGCCCGGTATCTCCGGCTTCTGCCTGGTCAAGCAGGGCAGGGGTGTTGCTAAGGTACAGCAATCCGCCTCTGAGCAAAAACTGCGCATCGAGCTTTACGGTCTCGGTGGCGTAAATGGTGTCCGCGCGTTCCTCTTCCATCTCCCATTCGAGGAAGCGGTAGCGGCCTTCGCTAATCTTTTCAATCTTCCGGGCGGCTTCTGCCTGCGTGATGACTTCCTGCAGGGCAGCAGCGTCCTCCACGCTGGCCATGAAGAGGGCATTGCCCATTTCCTGCTCTGCATAAGACAACAGCATCATATCGCCCTTAAAGGCTTTGAGCAGGTCGGTGGCGGAGACGCCAAACTGCGACAGGGCAGACTCGGCCATGCCTTTGCTGTACTTTTCGACCAGCAGCTGGTTGACGCCGTTGATGTCAAAAGCGGCGCTCAGCAGAAAGCTGGGCTTGCCGGCGGGCGCTTTGGTGATAAAATCAGTATCTACATCATCCCGAAAGAACATGCCCAGGTCATTCTTGATACGCCCCTGCAACTGCGGTACCCAGTAGCTCTCCACAGCGCCGTCTTCGAAGGTCAGGCGGTGGGCGACCGATTGCCCCTGCAGCTCTTCATCGCTGTAGTTGAGCAGGTTGCCGGAGGCTTTCCAGTTGTCTGATTGCAGGATAAAGTCGGAAGAGAACCAGTTAAGTACATCGTAATCGGCATCCAGCTCCTGCCGCAGCTCTGGGTTGCTGGCTACAGACTGATCGGGCTTCAGCTCCATCATGCGCTGCAGTTCGGCTTCCGCGTCCTGCTTATTCATAGGTACGCCCAGCAAGAGGCTGTTGTCGTTCCAGGCCATAATCGCATCGCCGGAAGAGCCGGCCATTTTGAAGTCGTTGCTCACCGGGCGGGCTTCCATTGCCAGCCCTTCCATCAGCTTTTCCAGTGCAGCGCGGTCAGCAACGGAGAAGCTGACTACGACCATGCCCGGCGACTCGCCCTCCATAAGGACGCTCACATAAGCGTTTTGCTGCAAGTCAATCCCGGCCTGCTTCGGGTCTTCCAGCACGCGGGCCAGAGCCGCGTTTTCTTCGCGGGCTTTGCGCAGCATCTCCTGGTAGCCCTTGCCGGCTTTCAGGCTGGCAAAATCAGCTTTGTCCATCAGCTGCTGGGTGCGGATGGCAGTGACCATAGCGGCATCCTTAGGAATGTAAGCCAGGCTGTCGGTGGCCGGCGGCGGGTCCTGCTGGCAGGCCGTAAAGAGGGTAGTAGCGATCAGGCCCAGCATCAGGGCCCGTAGGAATGGTGATTTCATCGCAATAGATTTTTTTAGTGTGCGTGTTGCCGAAGCGATATTTTTGCTTCAGCTTTTCATGCCGACAAATCTATGGATTACAGCCACCGGCTGCCAATCTGATGGATGAAGCGGGATGCTTTTTCGATCAAAGCGGGCTGGGGAAGCCTTCCGCTGCTACCTGGTCGTCCCGTTCCGACTGCCGCTTAATGTAATAGTAGGTCTCCATTTGCGACCGGATCGCTAAATCAGAACCATCTATGCAGTAACGGTTGGATGAAGCCTCGTCTATGATGCGGGCCTTGACGTTGTCGCTCAGCTGAATGGCCATGAAGTCCTTGATCTGATTGCGGATGGGCTCGGAGTAGATCGGAAAAGCAGTCTCTACCCGGTAGCTCAGATTGCGCACCATCCAGTCAGCGGAGGACAGGTAAATCCGCTCTTCGCCGCCGTGGTAAAAAATGAATACCCGGGCGTGCTCCAAAAAGCGGTCCACAATACTGATAGCGGTGATATTTTCGCTCAAGCCCTTCACGCCGGGCACCAGCGAACAGATGCCGCGCACGATGAGCTGTATCTTCACGCCGGCCTGGCTGGCATCGTATAGCTTATTGATCATCGTTTCGTCCTGTAGGCTATTCAGCTTTAGGATAATCTCCGCCCGCTCGCCGGCCCTGGCGCGCTCTATTTCGTAGTCGATCAGCTGCTCCAGCCCGGTGCGCAGGTTGAACTGCCCGACCAGCAGGTTGTCGAAGCCCTGCTGTGGCACCTTGACCGTTTCCAAAAAGGCAAATACGCGGGCAGCCTCGCTCACCAGCCGCTCATCGCTGGTGAACAGCCCGAAGTCGCTGTACACCTTGGCCGTATCTTCGTGGAAGTTGCCGGTAGACAAGTAGGTGTACATGCGTGCCCGGCTGTTTTCAATACGGCGCACCAGCGCCAGCTTGGAGTGCACTTTCACACCGGGGAAACTGTAGTGCACGTTGACGCCGGCGCGCTCCAGCTTTTCTCCCCACTTCAGGTTGGCCTCTTCATCAAACCGCGCTTTTACTTCAATAAACACAGACACCTGCTTGCCGGCCTTCACGGCATCCATCAGGGCCTGCATGATGCGCGATTTGCGGGCAACGCGGTACTGTATGATCTTAATGTGCGTCACCTTAGGGTCGTGAGCAGCTTCTTCAAAAAAGCGGACGACCGACTCGTAAGAATGATACGGCACATGCAGCAGGTGGTCGCGTTCGCGCATCGCCAGATAGTAGTCATCAGCATCCTCCAGCGGGTGGTAGGGCAGGGGCGGCATCGCGGGATTCTTCAGGTGGTCCATGCCGAAGCTGGGGAACTTGAAGAAATCAAAGTTATTGTGGTAGCGGCCTTCCTGCAGTATATCGTACTTTTCCAGGTCAAAAGCTTCCTTGATGAAGTCGAGTAGCTCATCCGGCATTTCGCGGTCGTAGACAAAGCGCGAAGCAGGGCCTACCTGCCGTCTCGCCAGGCTTTCTTTGACTTTCTGTATCAGGTCGCCGGAAAATTCATCATCGATGTAGAGCTCGGCGTCCCGGGTCAGCTTAATGGAGAAGGTGTCCAGGATTTCGTAACCGGGAAACATCCAGCTGACGGAGTGCCGCACGATGTCGTCGAGCATGATCAGGTCGTGCTGATCAGGGTGGGAGGGCAGTTTGATGAAGCGCGGCAGGTGGTCAGACGGTATTTTTACAATCGCGTATTTGTGCGGCGCGTCGGGGTTGTTGCGCTCGGCCAGCAGCACTGTCAGGTAAAGGGCGGCGTTGTTCAGGAAGGGCCGGATTTTGTTTTTCACCAGCAGTACCGGCTGTACGAACGGCAGCATGTGGTCCTTGAAAAAATTCTCGACATATTCCTTCTGCTCCTCGTTCAGGTCGAGGCGGCGTAGCAGGTTGATTCTGTGGTTGTGCAGCTCCGGGATGATTTCTTCTTCAAAAATGCGGCTGAACTCTTCCTGCTGCTTATTGACGATGCGCTGAATATCCTTCACAATACGCTTGGAGTCGATATGCAGCTCCTTTTTGGTCTTTTTGCCTACGCGCAGCAGATTGCGGTGGTTGGCCATGCGCACGCGGAAAAACTCATCGAGGTTGGAGGAGTAGATTGCCAGAAACTTGATGCGCTCAAACAGCGGCACCATCGGGTCTTTAGCTTCCTGCAGTACCCGGTAGTTAAATGACAACCAGCTCAGATCGCGCTCCAGCACCGGGTAGCCCCGGTCGTTGTCCTGTATCAGTTCGGTGGTATCGTAATTAGCAATCGCATTCTCGCTGCGCTGCTTATCGGTATGTTCGATGAGTTTCGACATGTAATGCTTTTGGTTTTAAAACAGGCTCATTTGATCGCCCTGCCGGTTTCGGGCATCCTTCAAAACCGGGCCGCGGCTTTCTGCCTCGGGCCATTGCTCAGCGATCTGTTCACAGAGGAATTCCGCCATTTGCGGGGCCAGCACATTGTCTGGCTGATGCGGAAAGAAGTAAACGTCTTTTACGCCCTGCCCGCTCCAATGTTTCAAACGCTTTACCCAATCCTTTGCTCGCTCGTAGTCCGTTTCGTCCAGCCCTTTGCC
>CAJXXJ010000415.1 GCA_913062745.1 uncultured Phaeodactylibacter sp. | reverse complement strand
ATGGTCTGTTGGTCTTTGCGGATTTGTGCCGTGCGTTCGGCTACGAGACTTCTGAGCCGTTCCCGGGATCGTCTCAGGCTTTCCACGCGCAGCCGGATAATACCGACTACGAGCAGAGCAATTAAGGCAACAACAGCCAGCCAGAACCACCATTTCAAATAAAAAGGCCGCAATACGGTGATAGCAATAGAGAGCTCCTCACTACTCCAGGCCCGGTTTTCCGTTCTGCCCCGCAAATGGATTTCAAAATCACCGTAAGGAAGGTCCGCTAAGGTGAGCTGATAACCGTCTATCAACTGCCATCCATCGGTAAGGCCCTCTGCCGACCAGAAATACTGATTCTTGTCCGTGGAGATATAGCTGGCTAACCGTACTCTCAGCACACAGGCGTTGCGCCCCTGCCACCCGCCCAGCGTAATATGCCTGCTTTGCTGACACTCCGCGGTATAATCCTCCAAAAGCCCGTTTTTGGAGCTGGGGATGCCACAGTAGACGATGCGCAGCGGGATGGCCACCTTCTCCTGAAAGCTAATGCTGTCCGGATGAAAGCGGGTCAATCCGTTCACACCGCCCAGCCACAGGGTCCCGTCCTTTGACTCGTAGCAGGAGAATCGGTTAAATTCATCTCCGTGCAAGCCGGCACTTCGATGGTAAACATTCGTCTGCAGAGTAGCGGGGATAAAACAGCTAAGCCCCTGATTGGTAGGCAGCCACAGACGCCCCTGACTATCCACATGAACACTGTAGATGTAGTCGTCTGACAAGCCATGTTGCCAGGCAGTAAACTGCCGAAGTTCGCCGCTCGAGGGAGTCCACCGCCAAAGCCCTTGTCCGGCAGTGGCCAGCCAGCAGGTGTCCGGGCCAGCCCATTCAAAGCCATTCACCCCCAACTGCTTTTCGTCCAGCTGTAAAGCAGCAGCTTCACCATCCAATGTGAAGCTGCGCAAGCCATCCTCAAAGGATACCCAAAGCAAACTATCTTGCTGAGCCAAATGGTAACAAGGCTTGCCGTAAATTCCAAGCGACCGGGACAGCTCACTGAGTGACCGGAACTCCTGCCTTAAAGTATCATAAAGAGCGACTCCTTCGGTAGTGGTGAGCCATACCTGCTGCCGGCTATCCTTGAACAGCTTATACCCGCTGGGATTGGGCTTTGAGGACTCCAACCGCAACCCTATTTTTCGCAGCAGTTGCCCTTCCTCACTATAAACTGCTACCTTTTTGGTGGGCGTACTTCCCCAAATCTCGCCCTCCGGCTGCTTTAGACCAGAAAGCCACATTTGTTCTTTCTCCTCATTCATGCTAAAAGTACGGAGTCCGGGGACTTCCACTCCGTATATACCACCATAGGTGCTAATAAGCACAGTGTCCCCTTTTCCCGGCACTATTCCTCTGAGGCTCAATCGTTTGTTATCCAGTAAGCGCTGAAATGGAGAAGGGGTGATTCGCAGCCCGACGATGCGGGAAAAAAAATTGGCGTACAGGGCATCGTCTCTACCCCGCGAAAACCGGACAAGCTGATCCACAAAAAAGTCCCTTTTAAACTCCGGAAAGGCTTTCAGCATATCAAAGACGAGCGCTCCCTGCCGGCTGTAGACCAGCCAGTTTTCACTATCAATCACATGCAGCAGGCTGTGTGTAGTATCGTAATGCAGCCCAAAAGCGCCGCCTACATCGATGGCATGCCCATTTGGGAAAGACAGGTAGCGGCTCAGCTTTTTAGTCTTTGTATTTAACACCAACCGCTGTACCAATGCTCCCTCATGAACAATTTTAAAAGGAAACCACAGGCTCAGCCAGCCCGGCAGGGCACTGCTGACATAGTTGGGGGACAAATCTATTTCCAGGGCTTCCTGCTCATAGCCGTTGGCGTCTGTATGAGCAATCCGGCAAGTCGCGCCCCACCATAGCCTATCCTTATCATCCCGATATAAGCCGCTGATACCCGATGGATCATCAGCAATACGTTTCCACAGCTCAAAGGCTTTATCTGCATAGCGAAAAATACGCCCTTCTTTGGTACTGATGTAAAGGGATTTATCTCCGTTTAATTGATTGACACTGGTGATTTGCCGTGAAGAAAAAGGAGCTTTCCCGGCAAAGTACTCGTCAAAGGGCACGTTTTTAGCCTGGGCCGGATCAAAGATGTGCAGCACCAGATCGCCGGGTGCTCCGCTGCCGCGTAGATTGAAGTAAAATGTGCTCCCTATCCACAGCATGCCTTCAGAATCTTCGTATAGCACTTCATTATGATAATCAGAAGTAGGCTTAGGGAAAGGATACTTTTGAATACGGTGGCCATCGTACCCATTGAGCGCCGATTCAGTCAGCACCCATAGCATACCATCAGATGCTGCCAGGCAGGCATCCGGGTGTTTGCCTTCCAGCCCTTGCCGGTAACTTATTGAACTGTAGTCAGCGATGTAAGACTGAGCAGGCAGGAGAGATGGAAATACGAAAAACAGCAGCGCGAATAGCACGCCAATACCAGCCCGCTCCTGACGGCGGTAAGGTTCGGGAAAGTGTTGGCATGCCCGTTTTGAAGCATGCAAAAAGGGGATAGTCTTTATTCGCACGATTCAAGGTTAAGGCCTTAAAGATAAGAATAAATACAATGTACTTTGGCAGAGGTTCAGCGGTTATGCCGGTATAGCAGGTAGGCAAGCAGGCCGCCAAATACCACGAAGCCAATAAAGTAGGGAAGATAAGTTTTGACGTGCGTAATTGCGTAGATTAGAGAGTCGGCAAAAAAGAAGCCGAGGTTACCGATAACCAACACCCACAACAGCGTGCTGACAAAGCTGAACAAAGCAAAGCGGCTGGTGGATATTTTAACGACCCCAAACAAAGTGGGCAATACTATCCGGAAACCGTACATGAACCGGTAAGCCAGCAGCAGCACAACGGAGCGCTGCTCTACAGCCTGACTCATTTGCTCGAACCGCGGCTTAAGCTTAGGCCGGCGGTCAATTGCAGCACGCCCGCCACGCTTACCGGCCAGATAGAGGGACCAATCTACAGCTTGTGCGCCCAGGAAGACGGCCAGCAGGACGTAGTTGAAATCGAGATAGCCGAGCTTAGTTGCCTGAATGGCTGCCAAAAATGACAGCTCCCCCTCTACCACCGCTCCCAGGAAGGCTCCTAAATATCCCAATGATTCGATCCATTCTGACATAGCGGCAAAAATTTGGCTGTAAGTTCGCAGCCTGATGTAAGCTGTGTGTAAGCCAGCGGTTAAATTTTTAAATTATTGTCCGGAGGTAGCCAACGGGCTGATGTCAAAGCCGGCATCTTCTACCGCTTCTATGACGTCTGCTTCCTGAAGCTGTTCTCCCTTAACGGTCAGTATTTTATCCGGGTGGTCTGTATTGACTTCCCAGCTTTCCAGCCCGCGGACATCATTGAGGAAGCCTTTTACTGCTTTTACGCAGTTTCCACAGTTTATATTGGTCTTAAATTTCACGTTCTTGCTTTTTCCTGAGAACGTTGCCGGCGGTGAATAAGTTGCAGCCCCTGCGGCAGCTGTTCCGCTGGTGATGCCTGAGCTACGGCAATCTTTACGTAGCATGCAAAAGCGGGAAGAAATACGGCCGGAACGGATAGCTGGCCCTGTCCCCCCCTTAATCTTCTTCCTGAAATTGTCAAAGCGCCATGATTTTTTTTGCAATCCACCCTCTACTCCCGCTATATTTGTCCTGGCGTGGTACTGTTCTCCCGGGAGCAGTCCGCCGGGGCGGAAATACCCACCCGCCCGATTATCAGAAAGAAATGAGGCGTTGAGACTATGGAGCTGTCCGAAGACATCAAGCAACTATACCAACAGGCTGAGCAGTACGATCAGGCTCAGGACCACTACAATGCAATAAAGCTGTACAAGCGGATCATCAAAGATGCTTCAGCCTGGGTGTTGCCCTATGCTAAACTGTCCCTCATCTACAAATACCGCCAGGAGTGGAAGCCGGCTTTGTACTACAGCAAGAAAACCGCTGCCCTTGACGCCAGCAATAAAGAGGCCTGGTGGAATATCGGCTTGTCCGCCACTGCGCTTAAAAAGGACAAACTCGCCTGGAATATCTGGAGCAAGTTTGGATATGAAGGGCCCGAGTTGCATCAGTGGCGGCCGGCATCGGTACGCCTTTCCTTCCAGCGGCAGATAGAGGTTATGGGCCTTCAGCGCATCAGCCCCTGCCTGGGGTATATACGCTCCATCCCGCAGCCGGCCTCCGGGCGCCGGTACGGCGATTTGGTGCTGGTAGACCATGTAATGCGCGGTTACCATAGTTCCGGGCGCTACCGGCTGCCTATCTACGATGAGCTGGGCGTGCTTAAGTGCTCCCATTACCGATCTTTCTCCTGCCGGCTGCTCCATGCTACGGAGGAGAACATTCAGCTGCTGCACCGGCTGTGCCAC
>CAJXXJ010000414.1 GCA_913062745.1 uncultured Phaeodactylibacter sp. | reverse complement strand
TGATGCATTCGGGGTACTACCTCCGGTATGTGAGCTGACGCCCGAACAGGCGAGTTACCACTTTATTTCCGGGTATACGGCCAAGGTAGCCGGAACGGAAATGGGGGTAACGGAACCCCAGGCTACATTTAGTGCTTGTTTCGGAGCGGCCTTTATGATGTGGCACCCCAACAAATATGCCGAACTGCTGGCCGAAAAGATGAAAAAACACAATGCCAAAGCCTGGCTGGTGAATACCGGCTGGACGGGAGGCGCTTACGGTACCGGCAACCGGATCAAGCTGCGCTATACCCGCCGCATGATTACCGCTGCGCTGAATGGTGAGCTGGAAAACGCTAATTTCACGCAAGAGCCGGTATTTGGCCTCTACGTACCGGACCACTGCCCGGATGTCCCCGACGATCTGCTCCACCCGCGCGCTACCTGGACAGATAAAGATGCTTACGACGACAAGGCGCACGAACTCGCTGTCAAGTTCAACCGCAACTTCGAAAAGTTCGAAGACGGAGCCAGCGAAGAGATGCTGGAGGCGGCGCCAAATCAGAAAGTCAACGCGTAAGGAACGTTTTCGACAATAGACAATACTGACAAGTTCGAATGCTGCGGTTGAACATCATGCTCGGCCGCAGCATTTTTATGCAAAGACGAATAAAACAAGACTGAACAAATGAAAAACCTACTGATCCCCACCGATTTTTCAGATGCCGCACGCAATGCTTTCCGGTACGCTATGCATCTGGTGCCTGAGCTTCAGGTGGAACGAATCAAACTGGTGCACGTTTTTCTTCCCGAAACCACCGGGCAGGCCGACTTTATACCGCCTGTGGCTGAGATTATGAAAAGCAGGCAGGAAATGCTGCAGCGCTTCCACGATGAGCTAAAGGAAGCCCACGGTACCTTCCCCTGCCCGGTAGAGCCGGAAGTGCTCGTCGGGTTTCCCGCCGATGAGGTGGTGAAGGCTTCGGAAGACAATGACCTGATCATCATGGGCAGCACCGGGCAAAGCGGCTTACTGGAGCGCATATTCGGCAGTGTGTCTTCCAGTGTGTCGCAACGGGCGTACTGCCCCGTTATCCTTGTGCCGGCAGAGGCGAAGTTTCAGCCTTACAAGCATCTGCTGTTTGCCAGCCGTTACGATGAGGAATCGCGGGCTACGATTGAGCAACTGGCCGCATTCAACCGGCCATTCAATGCGCACCTGCACTTTGTGCACGTCAGGGAGTCCGGCGATGAAGGGAGGCGGGAGCAAGCCTCTGCGATTTTTGAAGAGTTATTCGAAAATGGCGAGCCGCCTTTCTCCTTCGACATCACGGAAACAGAGGGCAGCTCCGTAGCCGAAGCGCTGAGCAGCTACGCACAGGAGCACGGCGTGCAGCTGGTGGTGATGGCTACCCGCCACCGCGGGTTCTGGGAGAATATCGTGCACCGCAGCCAGACAAAGCGCATGGCGCTGACTACGGATGTGCCGCTTATGGTATTACACGTAGACTGAGCCAAGGCTACTCTTTCACATCTTCTGGTTGTGCCCGGAAGGAAAGCTTGCCCAGCTCGCTGTTGATTTCTAAGAAAAGCTGATTGACGCTGTAGGAGCGCGCATTCTGCAAAATATCCTGGAAGCGCCGTTCCTGCATCATGCTGCCCTGGCAGAGTTTTTTGGTGGAAGCAACATCGCCCACGGCCATTGTGCCGTCCTTGCGCAGCCGGATGGAAGCCTGGTAATTGTTGCAGCCGCTGTTGCCGCTCACCTGCCCATTGAATACCCGCAGCGTGAAATCCCGTTCGGGGCGGTACGTTCTGCCGTCGTACTCGTATTCGCTGAGCAGCCATCGCTTCTCCTCAATTTTTGGGAAATCGGGCTCGTAAGCAGTTTCCTGAGCCGCTGCGGTTTCCTCTGCCTTATCGGGCTGTACGACATTCGTCGCGGGCTCTTCCGGAGAGGTATTTTGGCTGCTGCTGCACGAGAGCAGGAACAGGGGCAGGGCGATAAGAAGGGGTCGTCGCATAGTGTCTGAGTTTGTAATTGCCTGTTTTGAACGGTCCTTTATAGTTTTTCGTAAGGTATTGTAAATTGCGTAGGGCCCAGTACATAGGGCGCTACATCGTAGGGGTTATAGTGGAGCAGCAGCCCGTCCCGGGCCATTGCAAAATCTTCGGGCAGTTGGAAGCCTTCTCCCCAGAAAAAGCCGGCTTCGTCCAGGCTTTCTCCCTGTGGGATGTCCCGGGTTTCGCGAAATGCCTGTTCTGCAAGCTGCCGAAGCCGTGGCATATCTTCCACCAGCTCTTCCAGGCTCAGCTTCCGGCCGGACCTTTTGTCAAAAACCATAAGAGTAACGAACGTATTGGGGTGAGCGCCGCCTGCAAAAGAGTAGGTTTTGAGTTGTACGCTCAGGGTCGTATCTGTTTGGTGCAGTACTTCGCCCTCGAGCTCGTCGATCCACTGCATTTCCACACCCGGGTCTTCCTGCTGCGCGATGCGGTACTCCTGCAAAAACTGCTCGGCAATACTTTCGAGGGAATCAGGCACTTCTTCCGGCGTAGCCGAGAAAACGGCCATCGCCTGCCGCACTGCTGCCCGTATACTGTCATTGATGCGCTGTGCCGCCGGCGAGCCGGACACGATGAGCGGATAGGCGGCTTTGAATACCGCACAGTTGGCGGAGTCTCCCCGGCAGCCTTCCGTAGACCGGCTAAGGGCCTGCGTCTCAAAAGGAAAAGCACCAGCTGAAGCGTTGCCGCTGTAAGCCTGTGGCAGTTCGCGCTCGTTAGGCATGGTTTCGCTTCCGCAGGCGTACAGCAGGAAGCTGAGTACGATAAAGGTCAGTTGGAGATGTTTCATAAGGTACAGGTATGGGCTCTTTTTTAGCTTGAAACAACACTGCGGGAGGTATTGTGCAAAGTTGGGCTCTTCTGCGCCGACATGCAATGGATTTGCAGATTTTGCAGGGGGGACTACTCAAGTTTACAATCCCCGCTTGGGGCTTTTCAGCAGTTGCCCCAGGGTGTGCACGCCGCGTTTTTGCAAGCGGTATAGCAGCTTCATCAGCAAAATGCCGGTAATGTAGGCATCGCCGGCTGCGGTGTGGCGGTCGCTCATCGTAATATTGTACTGCCGGCAGAGGGCGTCAAGCCCGAAATCTCCCCGCTGCGCCAGCTCAGGCTGCGTGCTAAGCCGGCGGGCGAGCACAGCTGTGTCCACGCCCTTGTTTCGGAGGCTGCCCCCGCCGTGCTGCCGCAGCAGCTGATTGATCATAGCCTGGTCGAAGCCCAGGTGGTGGGCAACGAGTACGGAAGGGCCGGCATAGGCAAGAAATTGCCGTAAGGCTTCCTCCTCGCTGATCTGCCCGGACTGCTCTCCCGGTAGTATGCCGTGCACCGCGATGGCTTGTTCGGAAGCTGGCGAAGGGGCCTCCTGCCCGACGTAGAGTTCCAGCTGCCTGCTGATATCAATTTCCCAATGCTGTACTTTAACAGCGCCTATGCTGAGCAGGCGGTCTTTTTGAGGGTCTAGGCCAGTCGTCTCCGTATCAAACACCACGAAAGGGATTTCCGCCAGCGGCAGGCTGCCGGGCAAGGGCTGCTGCTGCAGCACGCGGAGATAATCCTGCACAAAGGGGGGCGGGGGAGGGGAGGGGGTGATGATATCGCGGAGCCATTGCAGCATAGGGGCGTTTTTTATCGCATATACGCGAGCTGAAACCGGACATTGAGCAGCGACTGCAGGTCTTTGACCGGGCGGAAGCTGTTGCGCAGGTTGATGCGCTCCATTTTGCTAAGGGTGGAGGGGTCAAAGTAGCGGCCTGAGTTTTTGTGCCTGAGGCCCTGCAGGGTGCGGTAGCGCATCAGCATTTCGTAGGCATCCGAGGCTTGCTCGTACAGCTCCTTGTTTTTGGGTTCGAGCTCTGCCATTTTGTCAAAACGGCGGAAAGTGTTGTTGACATCGCTGAGGCGGGCATTGAGGATGAGGACCCGGGCGGCATCAGCCAGGGGCATCATAGCGCGCAGCTTGATATCAAACTGGTCTTTGTGCTCTCCTCCGTTTTCCACTACAAAGTTGCGGAAGAAGGTGAGGGGCGGCGGGTTTTGCAGTGCATCCTTAGCCAGGAAAGCCAGGAATATCGCCTGCCCGTCGAGCGCCTCAAAAATGTGTTCCGTAAGGGCATCAGCCAGCTCCTTTTTGCCGTACACGGCCCGGTAATCGAAAAAGATGGTGCAGTACATGACCGCCTTAGGCTCCGGCTCGCTGATCCAGTGGGAGAACTGCGCCTTCCATTCCCGCAAGGAAAGGCACCACTGCGGGTTACTGGCCATCATATCTGCCGGGCAATACTCAAATCCAACTTCATGGAGCAAATGAGTCACCCGTGCTGCAAATTCAAGGTAATAGGTCTTTGTGGCTTCATATTCATCCTCCCTG
>CAJXXJ010000413.1 GCA_913062745.1 uncultured Phaeodactylibacter sp. | reverse complement strand
TTACCGGCTCCCCCTGCGGAAGCCAATTCCCTGCTTATTGAACAGGAAGCTGCTTTTATCGAGCTTGAGCGAAGAGACGTCCTCGAAGGTCAGGAGGCTGTTGGACGTTTCTGCCCGTTCTGCCGGGCTCAGGGCAGCAAGGCGCAGGTTGTGCTTCTTGATGGCCTCGTCTACCACATTGCGCACTGTACGGGCATTGCCGAAGTACTTATCGCGGTGGTCGTAGAGGAAAGCCAGGTAATCCCGCAGGTGATCTTCCGCTTCCGGGCTGGGCAGCAGGTCGCTCTCGCTCAGCATTTTGAGGGCAATCTGGTGCAGCTCTTTCGGGTTGTAATCTTCAAACCGCAGCATTTTGTCGAAGCGGGAATTCAGCCCCGGGTTGGCTTTGAGGAAAGCCTCCATATTGTCCGGGTAGCCGGCTACAAATACAAAGAACTGTCCGCGGTGGTCTTCCATGCGCTTGAGCAGCGTTTGTATAGCTTCGTCGCCAAAGTCATTGCCGCCATTGCGCAGCGTGAGGGAGTAGGCTTCGTCGATAAAGAGCACGCCGCCCATCGCTTCCTCGATGCGCTCTGCGGTTTTGATCGCCGTCTGCCCCACATGCCCGGCTACCAGCCCCTGCCGGTCCGTTTCCACCATATGGCCGCGCTCGAGTACACCCAGCGATTTATAGATTTTAGTCAAAATGCGGGCCACGGTAGTCTTGCCCGTACCGGGGTTGCCGATGAAAGCGGTGTGCAGGAAGAAACTGTTGAGCACATCACGCTCCGTCTCGCGGTAAAAGCGCACGAGGCGCACGAGCTCGCGGATTTGCTCCTTTACATTCTCCATGCCGATAAGGCGGTTCAGCTCGTTGAGCGATTCCTTGAGCAGCGGCTCATCAATCGGGATATCCGGCAGCTCAAAGCGCGGCTTGATGTCGATGCGCTCCACATCCGGTCCTTCGATCAGTGCCAACTCCTCTTTTTCCAGGTCCCGGGGCTCCTCCTGCGACATGACGCGCAGCCCAAGGTTAATTTTGGATTTTTCGATGATATCGTATACAAAACGGGCATTACCGAAGGAACGGTCGCGTTTGCGGAAAGCGCCGATAATCACTTCGTCTACTTTGGATTTGGCTTGCGGCGTCAGCTTTACGCCCTTCTCCTCGCAGGCCACTTCTGCAATTTGCGAAAGCTCCTGCGGCAGGTAATCCGAAAACTCAAAGTAAAGCTTGAAGCGGCTCTTCAGGCCCGGGTTGGAATCCAGGAAGTGCTTCATCTCCTTGGGGTATCCGGCTACGATGACCGCGAAATCGCCGGGCCCGTTGGACATTTCCTTGACCAGAATTTCGATGACTTCCCGGCCGAAGTCCTTACTGTCGTCATTGGAGCGGGCTAATGCATAGGCTTCGTCAATGAAGAGGACGCCGCCGCGGGCTTTCTCAATGGCTTCTTTCACCTTAGGGGCGGTCTGCCCGATGTATTCGCCGACCAGGTCCACCCGGTCTACTTCGTGCACATGCCCTTTCTGCAGCAGCCCCATTTTCTTGTACAGCAGCCCCATCATTTTGGCTACGGTGGTCTTGCCCGTACCCGGGTTGCCGATGAAAACGGAGTGCACGTTGATTTCGTCCTTTTCGGCAAAGCCCTTCTCTTTGCGGATTTGCAGGAACTGAATGTACTTAGCATGGTCCATGACCTGCTTTTTGATCTGCGTCAGGCCGATCAGGCTATTCAGCTTTGCCATCACCTCTTCGAAGGTCTGATTGAACGTTTCGTCCGGTGCCATTATAAGCGGTGCCTGCCGGTCGGGCAGCATCACGCTGGAGAAGCCTTCCTCAAACTCCTCTCCCACCACAAAGGGCACTACGGCCAGCAAGCGGTCCATGAAGACGAGCTCAGCGGTGTAGCGGTCGCGCCGCCACGAGCCTTTTACATTGGAGCCCCAGCCGGCGGTGATGCGGATTAGCTCATCCCGCTTTTCGATGCGCTGCAGGCGGACGACCTGCCCCTTGAGTTCGCGGGCGTCGTTGTAGAATTTAGTGAACAGCTCGCAGTGCCAGGGCTTGGTATTGTGCAGGTTGCGCAGCGTGATTTCTACGTAGATGTAGCGGGTCTCTTCGCTGCTGAAGGAGCGGTAGTAGAGGCGCTCATCCTCGATGACATCATCGTAAGGGCCCTCGTACAGCTTGAGCGACTGCACTTCCAGGTAGGGGTTTTCGCCTGGCTCGGTGTCTTCCCCTGCATCTTCTACGTAAAAGTATTTGGTAGCGACTTTCTCTCCTTCTATCCAGGCTTCCCAGAAGTAGGTGCCCTTTTTCCAGAACGCGCCTTCGTTCTTGTTGCCCCAGCCTTCGCGGATGTACATGACGTTGTCGTACTTGCTCACCTTGCGGCGGAAGGGCAGCGAACAGAGCAGCTTCTGCCCTTTCTTCATCGAGTAGCATTTCAGCTCTACATCGACTTCCCAGTCTTCGAGGTCAAACCTTTTGTTGAAAAAGGAGAGCTCTGCGTATACGTAGGTAGTCTCGTAACGATCAAATACCTGCCGGTACTTCTTCTTGTTATCGGCCAGCCATTCAGTGGAGGCGTATACCTTCAGCTCCCTGAATTTAAAGTTCTTGGATACGGGGTTGAGCAATTCCTCAGCCATTCAAGCGGTAGTCTTTTTTCAAATTGGATGCTGGGGGGCACCAAAAATGAGTGATTCGTTGACCAATCCTGTGGCCTTAACCGGGCTAAAACGGTAATTAATGCTCCCTCTGGTTACATATGCTTTCCGTTTCAAATTGACCACAGGATTCGCCAAAGAACGAAAATATATTGGGCTCATGCCTTATAAAGATATATAAATCCCCCCTATTTACGCTAGTTTAACCCCTGAATTTACACTTGAGGTTCAAATATTTGCCTGTTTTAACCTTACCATTTTTGCATTGTCATTTTGTGTCTAAACACAGGAGAGAAGGCAGGTATGTTAAGTGCCCGGGCTAGCCACCGGCGGCACCATCCCGGGCAGCCACCATCCGGGCAAGCGCAGTAGGTGCGCCCCCTGTTGATAACCATAACGGCAAAAAAATGGTCGGAGCGCCGTAGGTGCGGCTCTCCTCCCCCGGAAGGTGCCCGTCAGGGCGGAGGGGGCTACCTGCCCCGCCCCCGGGCTATACCAGGCATAAAAGATTGGACAAGCGCCCGTGTATTGCCGGGGAAACTTGTCAAGTCAGGCATAACCCGCGGGGATGCCACCAGGCCCACTTGGAGACTTGAAGCCTGTGCCCCCTGCCCCAGCATCCCGCTACGGCCCATCCAAATCTCCCACTTTCACCCCGGTAAAATCAATGGCATTACCCGTGAAGTGGAAGTCTGAGCCATGAAACTCGTTAGGCACCAGCAAGCTATCTATTTCGTCCGCATCGGAAGGTATGGGAACGAAGCGCCAGGACGGCTGCAGATCCGTCTGCAGGCCCAATAGCAACTTTCGCATAATGATGAGGTCAAGCAGGGATATGTGCCCGGAACCGTCCAAATCAGCAGCAAGTAGCAGCAAACTATCTGACAAAACCTCAAGGCCCAGCATATGCTTACGCAAAACGAGCTCGTCCAGCGTGGAAATCCCTTCCGACGGATTACCGGACGGACGCAGCTCAAGCGTTACGGTGCTTTCGCCAAACAGGCCCGTTATTTCGTAGTAGCCCGATTCGTCGGTAAGGGTGCTGTCCTGCCCGGAATGGCTATGTGCGACGACCGTAACTCCCGGCAGCGGCGCACCGTGGCGATCCCTGATGTACCCGGAAAGCCACGGAGCCTCGTATCCGCAAAAATTGTCCTGATCAAAAAACAGGACCGTCGTTTGGCAAGTCCCTGTTTGTCCCTCTGCATTAGCCGCTACCAGCTCCAGCTGTCGCGGAGAGCCGGGGGAGTAATCTGCACAGGGAAGGAACAGACTGTCGGCTACGGCAGCCTGCGGGTTGTCTGCCCAACGCATTGTGTAGCTAAAGGGGCCCGGGCAATCCGCCGGTGGCGACTCCAACAGCTCCTGTACAGTGATGGTGTAGCCCCCGGAATCAATAATGCCATCTCCATCGGCGTCTACCGGATGGGAGGCCGCCGGTAGCCCCGCTTTACAAACGGGGGCCAGGGTATCGCACGGCTGCGCATTCAAAAAAGCAACGCACAGCAAATTCAGAATGAGGGCGGCAGGCCAGAAAAAGTATTGTTTCATGGATATGGATTTATTGTTTTATTGCCTTTCCAGTCTGCTGCTCTTCCGCGTACTGCAGGCTGTAGTACAGCAGGCCTTTCGGCAAATGCGCTTCGCGCAGCCGGTAGGTGTTCATGCCGGCCTGCCCGTCGATTACCGCCTCGTGCAGCAGCCTGCCGTTGACGTCCTGCACCCGCAGATGCGCCGGCCCGCCTTTCGGCAAACGGAAACGGAGA
>CAJXXJ010000412.1 GCA_913062745.1 uncultured Phaeodactylibacter sp. | reverse complement strand
CTTCGGGCCGCTTTTGGATATATTCACAATCGGCCAGCAGTATGCCGTCGCGCTCGAATACCGGGCGCTTGTGCGCAAAGTACAGGCTGGGCAGATCCACCTCTTCCGCAGCCAGGTACATCCACACATCGAGCTCGGTCCAGTTGCTGATGGGGAATACCCGGAAGTGCTCGCCGTACTGCTTCTTGCCGTTGAAGAGGTTCCAGAGCTCCGGGCGCTGATTCTTGGGGTCCCACTGGCCAAACTCATCGCGGTGAGAAAAGAACCGCTCCTTGGCGCGTGCTTTTTCTTCGTCGCGGCGGGCACCGCCCAGGGCAGCGTCAAATTTGCCTTTCTCCAGCTCCTCCAGCAGTACGTGAGTCTGCAGGTAATTACGGCTGGCATTATAGCCTTTCTCTTCGGTAATGTGGCCCTTGTCTATAGCTTCCTGTACCGAACCCACGATGAGCTTGGCGCCGATTTTTTCGACCAGCCGGTCCCGGTATTCCAGCGTCTCCGGGAAGTTGTGGCCCGTGTCGACGTGCAGCAGCGTAAAGGGGACGCGCGCCGGATGGAAGGCCTTAGCTGCGAGGTGCACCATAAGGATGGAGTCCTTGCCGCCGGAGAACATGAGTACCGGGCGCTCAAATTGCGCTGCGACTTCCCGCATCACGAAAATAGACTCCGCTTCCAGCTCTTTCAAATGGTTTAAATGATAGCTCATATCTATTATTGGTACTTGATAATCGGATGAATAAAATTGAAAACTTGTTCTACACTATCTTCCAGGCTGTTCTCGTGCGTGCGTATCTCCAATGCAGGAGTCAATGGCGGCTCGTAGGGCGCATCAATGCCCGTGAAGCCTTTGATTTCTCCTGCGCGTGCTTTTTCGTATAGCCCTTTCACATCACGCTGTTCACATACTTCAAGGGGAGCGTTGACGTAGATTTCCAAAAAGTCGTCTGCTCCGATGATTGCGCGTGCCATCGCCCGCATTTCGCGGGTAGGGCTGATGAAAGAATTTAGCGTGATGATACCGCTGTTGAGGTAGAGACGGGCGACTTCAGCGATGCGGCGGATGTTCTCGCGGCGGTCTTCCGGGCTGAAGCTCAGGTTATTGTTGATCCCGCTTCGTATATTGTCGCCGTCGAGCACCTGCGGGAAGAAGCCTTCATTGTAGAGGCGGCGTTCCAGATGCTCGGCTATAGTGCTTTTGCCAGAGCCGGACAAGCCGGTGAACCACAGTACTTTACTGCGCTGGCCTAGCCGTCGCTCCCGGTCACTGCGCTGCAGCAGCCGGTCAAAAATGGGATGGATATTTTCCGCCACAGGATAATTAGGTTTTTTAGTTTTCTGACAATTACGGGGAATGATGCCGGCAAGCGCTTGTACAGCAGCCGGCGTTTCCCGCAAAATTGTCAAACAGTGGAGGTTTTTTAAAATGTCTTGCAAAGAAATAGCAATTCTGCCTCATCCCCAAATTACGCTTCGGCATTTGGTAGCGTGCGCCTGGTGAACCCGCTTCGCTGTAACAAGGCAAAGCGCCGCAAAGATGAAAAATTATTTAAATCCAATAGGATAAGTAGGATTAAAATTTAGCATGCCACAACAAAACGACTTCAGCACCCGGGCCATACGGCAACAACAGCCCAGAACTGCAGCATCAGAGCACAGCAGCCCGCTTTTTTTGACCTCCAGCTTCGTCTTTCCGGATGCCCGGAGTATGGAAGATGCCTTTGCCGGCAACTCGGATGCCAATATCTACAGCCGGTACAGCAACCCGAATACGGATGAATTAATTGGTAAGATTTGTGACATGGAGGGGGCGGAAGATGGTTTCGCAATGGCTTCCGGCATGAGCGCTGTGTTTGCCAGTATGGCTGCTTTTCTGCGGTCAGGCGATCATGTGCTGGCCTCGCGGGCCGTATTTGGGTCTACCCATCAGATTCTGACAGAGCTGTTCCCCCGCTGGGGCATTTCACATACTTACGTAGACCCCGTGGATATCGGGCAGTGGGAGGCGGCGATACAGCCGAATACGCGCATGTTGGTGGTAGAGTCGCCTTCTAACCCCGGTTTGCAGCTGGTGGACCTGGAACAGGCAGGGGCACTGGCGGAAAAGCATAATCTGATCTTTAACGTGGACAATTGTTTTGCCACGCCTTATCTGCAACGGCCGGGCGACTACGGAGCGGGGCTTATTGTACACTCTGCCACCAAATGGATGGATGGGCAGGGGCGCGTACTGGGCGGCCTGGTGGTTGGCAGGAAATCCCTGATTGAGGAACTGCGGTTTTTTTGCCGGCATACCGGCCCGGCTATGTCTCCTTTCAATGCCTGGGTGCTTTCCAAAAGCCTGGAGACGCTGAGCCTGCGCATGGAGCGGCACTGTGCCAATGCATTGGAGCTGGCCCAGTTTTTGGAGGAGCAGCCGGCGGTAGAGCGGGTGCATTACCCTTTTCTGCCTTCCCACCCTCAATATGAACTGGCAAAGCGGCAAATGCGGCTCGGGGGCGGTATCGTGGCTTTCGAGCTAAAGGGGGGAATCGAGGCCGGGCGCGCCTTGCTCGATGGCATAAGTTGGTGCTCCCGCTCTTCCAATTTGGGCGACAGCCGTACTATCCTCACCCATCCGGCAACGACTACCCATTCTAAATTGAGCGAAGCGCAGCGGCAGGCATCAGGCATCAGCCCGGGAATGGTAAGGGTTTCCGTCGGCCTGGAAGGGGTTGAGGACATAAAAGGAGACATTGGGCAAGCGTTGAAAAAGGCGGGCGGGCAATAATCCGGCCCGTCCGGTCGTCAATTAGGGAAAAATTACCTGGATGAAATATCTATTTCTTGCAATTGCCACCTTGTTTTCCTCCGCAATGATGGCTCAGGCTGCTTTTTCCACGCTATACAAAACGGGCGATACTCCGACTGAGCTGGCACTCGGGCTTAGCTGGGAAGCCTTTCAGCAGCGGCACGAAGAGCTGTCTGGTCAGGGCTTCACCCTATCTGATCTGGAAACCGAGCAGATAGAGGGCGAGCGCCAGTTTTTTGGTATGTGGAAAAAGCGCGGGCAGGCTGCTCAGGCCGTTGTAGAGCTGGTGCCGGGCTGGGATTCCCTGGTGGTCCGCAAACGGGCTATGGCCAAAGCGGCTTATGTCATGCAGGACATTGAGGCATTCACTGCTGATGAAACAGAGTACTACCTGGTAAGCTGGCTGCCGGGCGATACGCCGCACAAAGTCCGGAAACTCTCTTCCTGGCAGGGGCTGCTGAACGACCACGAAGAACTGGGGCTGCGCAGTCTGCACATGATAGACCTGGAGGGCTTTGAAGCGCCGGACGGGAATACTTATTATCTGGCGCTCTACCACCGTCGGGGCCCGGATGCCAAGACTTACCTCTTCCGGTCGCCCGATCCGGCTGCCTTTGATACGGATAAAATCTACCGGAATAAGAGCCGCCACTTCCTCTTCGACTTTGAGCTGTTTGAAAAGCGGGAGATGCGGTTTTTCTTTGGCCTTTATCAGGAAGCGCTGCCCGGTGATACCCTGCTGGAGAGCTGGGAGGAAGTCGGCCTGCGGGAGCAAATGGCTGAGCAGGAAAAAGAAGGTATGGAGCTTTACGACCTTGATGTGCGGTCGCTGGATTAACAGCTCGGTGCCGGCCCTGCTATTACCCCCCTTTGACACGGATTGGCCTACCGGATCATCATTTCCTGTTCAAATAATCAGAGAAGGAGGGATTTTTGCATAAATTATTGCGCGATTTAGCATCAAGCGCAATTCCATCCCATGAGTATAAAGGAGACCCTGTTGTTTATAATGACGCTGCTGCTGCTCAGCCCCCTGGCTGCGCAGCAGCAAAAAGTCGTCGGTTACCTGCCGTATTACCGCTTCCCCATCGTTGACGAGCTGCAGTTGGATAAGCTGACCCATCTGTGCATCGCTTTTGCCAATCCGGATGCGCAGGGCTATTTGCAAACCGGCGGCGTGGAGCTCTCCCCGGTAGTGAAAAAAGCAAAAGCCAAAGGCTTAAAGGTCATGGTGTCCTTAGCAGGAGGTGCGCTGAACCCGGACGAAACGGCTGCCTGGAAATTCCATCAGCTCCCTCACAACCGCCCCGCCTTCATCCGCAAGATCCTGGATTACGTACAGCTTAATGAACTCGATGGGGTAGATGTAGACCTGGAATGGAAATATGTGGGGCCGCACTACAGTGGCTTCATTACTGAGCTTGGAGCTGCCCTGCATCAGCGCGGCAAGTTGATGTCGATTGCGGTGCCGGCCCGCCATCGTTACGAGCACCTGAGCCGGGCTGCCCTGCTCGTGCCGGATTTTGTCAATATCATGGCTTACGACCTGACGGGGCACTGGGCACCCGACCGGCCCGGGCCGCACAGCCCGTATGACCTGGCTGTTTCTTCGCTGCGGTACTGGAAGTCGCAGGG
>CAJXXJ010000411.1 GCA_913062745.1 uncultured Phaeodactylibacter sp. | reverse complement strand
CAGGACCCGCAGGATGAGTTGTCCATCGACTGGTCGCCGGATGACCTGATCATCCTCGGGGGGATGGACCAGACGGCCTTCTTCCAGCTGCCGGCGCCGGGCACCTACGACCTGGCCGCCGAGATTGAGAACCAATTCGGCTGTACGCTCACCGCTACTACCCAACTTACCCTGATCGACACTCTGCCGCAGGATAGCTTTCAGGCCGTGCAGCAGTGCGGGGGCTACAGCGTACAGTTTAGCAGCAGCAGCACTAACGCCCCATTTTACATCTGGCGCTTTGGTGACCCGAATGCGCCCACAGCCGTAGGTTTTGGCCCTCAGGCCAGCCACACCTACAGCGAACCGGGCACCTATGAGGTGGTCATCACGCTGAGCGCTTTCATAGCCTGCCGGGATACGATCCGGCAGGAGATTACCGTGGAAGAGCCGCAGATTATTCCTGGTTTCGAATACGAAATAACCGGCTGCGCCGATACTCTGCAGCTATTATTTGCAGATACATCCATTAACAACCAAAGCGAGATCATCGACTGGTCGTGGAATTTTGGAGGACAAGGCACCGCTTCCGGCCCGGAAGCCGGGCTGGCCATCACGGAATCGCAGGATCTGCCTGTTACCCTTACCATTACCTCCTCGGATGGCTGCGTGGATTCCGTCACGCAAATCGTGCCGCTTGAGATACCCGAGCCGGGCCTGCCGGATTCGCTGGTTGTTTGCCCCGGCGAAGCGCTTGCACTTAACCCATTCCCCCTTGAGGGTTATGCCTACAATTGGTCTCCCGCCGGGCTCTTCGATGACCCGCAGGCGGCGCAACCGGTGATTACCATAGCGGAAAGCCAGCTGATCAGCGTGAGCCTGGAGCAGGAAGACGGGCTGTGTGCTCTGGAGCGGGAAATTTACATTACGGTTGCCGAGCCCATTGAATATGAGCTGAGCGGCGATACCATTGCCTGCGGGGAGCCGGTTTTGCTACAAGCCTTTAGCCCGCAGGCAGCAGCTTACCGATGGTCGGCTTCGCCCGCTTTCTCCAGCATCATCAGCACTGAAGCCGAAGCAGAAGTGGAAAGCTCGGGCGAGCAGTTTTTCTTTGTGGAAATAACGGATGAGCTGGGCTGCCGGACGACTGACAGCGTGTTGGTGCAGGGTAGTAATATCCTGGTGTTTACGGACCCCTTTGTTGGCATATGCGAAGGCGATAGTGCTGAGCTGACGGTGGTGAATCTATTGCCGGAAGCAGGGGAGCTGTTTTACGACTGGTCGCCGGATGATGCTATACTGGAAGGGCAGGGGAGCAATACGGTCACGGTATCCCCCGGCAGCAATCAGGTGTTTACGGTGTTCATCACGGACGAGCTGGGCTGCACCGAAAGCCGCAGCGTGAATGTTACGATTGATAATGAACTGCCGCCGCTGGAGCTGGAGGCAGAACAGGATACCATTTTTGCGCCGCAGCAAGTTCAGCTGTTCGCCACGGATGACCCCGGCTATACTTACAGCTGGGCACCGGCCGGGCTGCTAAGCGACCCGTTTGCAGCTGATCCTGTGGCAACGGTAGACACCACCATGGAGTTCACCCTGGTCGTGACGGACGCCAATGGCTGCGCCAACAGCGGCGTGCTGCGGGTTGTGTTGCTGAGCGAGTGCCTGCCGCCCTTCATTTTTGTGCCAAACGCCTTCAGCCCGAACGGGGATTTGCTCAACGACGAACTGCTGGTAAAAGGCGGGGCAATTGATGAACTGTACTTCGTCATCTACAACCGCTGGGGCGAGCAGGTCTTCGAAACCCGCGATCAGGCCATCGGCTGGGACGGCACCTTCCGGGGCAGGGAGCTGTCGCCTGACGTATACGCTTATTACCTGGAAGCCCGTTGTTTTAACGGGGAGACCTACTTTACAAAAGGAAACATAACGCTAATTAGATAAAATGATGAAACAAAGCTTTTGGGCCCTGTTGCTGCTGCTACTGGCAGTGCCGGGCTTTGCACAGTACCAGTTTACTACAGAAAAGGAACTGGAATGCACACCGATCAAAAACCAACAACGTACCGGCACCTGCTGGAGCTTCACCACCGTCTCTTTCCTGGAGTCGGAGCTGATGCGCCTCGGGGAGCCCGCCTACGACCTTTCGGAAATGTATATGGTCCGGAAGATCTACGAGGACAAAGCGATGAACTACCTGCTGCGGCAAGGCAAAGCCAACTTCAGTCAGGGCAGCCTGAGCCACGATGTGATGCGCGCCTTCGAAATGGCGGGCGCGATGCCGGAATCCGCTTACTCCGGAAAGGCCGAAGGGGACGCCATCTATGACCACAGCGAAATGGAGTCTGCGCTGAAGGGAATGCTCGACGGGCTCGTGGGCAGCAAGGGGCTGAGCGAAAAGTGGAAAGGGGCTTTTTCAGCAATTCTGGACAGCTACATGGGAGAAGTGCCGGAATCCTTTACGCTCGGCGGCAAAACCTACACGCCTGACTCCTTTGCGGAAAGCCTGCCGATCAACCCGGATGATTATGTCACCCTGACTTCCTTCACCCACCATCCGTTCTACGAAACTTTCATCCTGGAAATTCCGGATAACTACTCCAACGGCACCTACTACAACCTGCCGCTCGATGAGCTGCAGGCAATCGCCGAGTATGCTTTGTCGAATGGCTTTACCATAGCCTGGGACGGCGATGTGAGCGAGAAAGGCTTTAGCGCCGGAAACGGGCTGGCTATCCTCCCGGAGAATGAGAATAATCCGGGTATGTTCGACCAACCCGTGGAAGAAGCAGAGGTAACTCAGGCTAAGCGGCAGCGGGCATTTGAAAGCTACGCCACCACCGATGACCACCTAATGCACCTTACCGGGATCGCTAAAGACCAGGAAGGGCAAACTTACTTCATCACCAAGAACTCCTGGGGAGAAATCAGTGACTACAAAGGCTTTTTGTACATGTCTGTGCCCTATTTCCGTATGAAGACGGTCGGTATGATGGTGCACAAAGATGCACTGCCGGAGGATATCGCCAATAAGCTTAAGCTGTAAAAAAGCGGCTGCATGAAAAAGAAAGCCCGTCCGGAATCCTCTTCCGAACGGGCTTTTTTCGTTGTTTTTCAGCCGGCTGTTTAGCGAAGCAGGGTGACGTCTCCCTTAAGCTCGCCCAGCACCTCACCGTTCGGGTTGAGGGCACGGAGGTAGTAGAAATATACCTCTGAAGGCTGTGGGTTGCCGTTGAAGGTGCCATCCCAGCCCCGGTCCGGGTTCTCATTGCTATATACCAGCTGCCCCCAGCGGTTGTAGATCATGAAGTCAGTGACTTCGACCTGCCCCGGGGCATTGGTAACGTAGTTGAATAAATCGTTGGTGCCATCTCCGTTTGGCGTAAAGGTATTCGGCATGGCAATCTCCACCGGGTCGACGGTGATAAATACAGAGATCATATCCGTACAGCCGTTCTCGCTAACGGTAATCAGGGTCAGCTCCAGTTCACCGGCTTGCAGCAACTGAATTTCTGTAACGTCCAGGAAGTCTCCGCTTGCCACCGTATCCTGCCCCAGCACCCAGATGAAGTCAATACCTGAAACCAGGTCAGAATTATAAGAGGCGGTGGCCGTCACCGTCTGCCCCTGAACATAGCTGCTGGCAGTATCCGGCTGTACGTCAATGCCCAGCAGGTTAATCGCGTTCAGCACCTGCAGGGAGACATTTTGCGTAAGCGTATCACAACCGCTGCCGGAGATATAAGTCAGCGTATAGTCGGTATCAAAATTAGGGCTCACCATGATATCCGGGCTGTCAAAGCTTGTACCATCGCTGCCTTCCCAGATATAGGTGCCTTCCTGTGTGTCGCCGGAAACGATGGCGCTGATCAGCCCCTCATCGCCGAAGCAGATGACTTCCGGGCCTTCGATTTCGAGCGTAGGCGTCTGTGCCACCGTAATGGCCACCTCGCCTTCCACCGGATCGCACTGCCCATTGTCTGCTACCACAAAGTAAGTAGTGGTTTCAGTAGGGGAGACCACCAGCTCAGGAGTGTTGCTGCTGAAGCCGGGGTCGGTGGAGGTCCAGGTGTAAGTGGCGTTATTGGAGGAAGCGAAATTCAGCTGTATCGACTCGCCCGGGCAGATGGTGGCGTTGGTTTGAAGTTCCAGGTCTGGAGAACTTATATTCGCTACGAAGGCTGATACATTGGTCGGACATCCCATTTTGTCGATTTCCACAGAATAGGCTCCGCTTGCGCCAGCGGCTGTAGGGTTCAGGCAGTCGGTACAACTTAAGCCTTCGCCCGTCCACTCAAAGCTGTCGTAGCCGCCTTCTATTACCAGCTCAAAGCTTACCGGCGCCCCAAAACATACGGTAGTGTCGGAAGGGCTGATAGATGCTTGCGGAGGCGTGACGACATTAATCAGTATTTCGGCTGTATCCACGCAGGCGCGGTTG
>CAJXXJ010000410.1 GCA_913062745.1 uncultured Phaeodactylibacter sp. | reverse complement strand
CTTCGTGTCGGCATATACTCGTGCGTCGGGTGGACGCCCAAACCTCTCCGTTCCGAGTATATCCCCCGCCCGGTAAATCCGGATGCTGCGGTAGCCTTCCGTAGCAGGCTCGGTGTACTGCTCCAATTGCTGCTCCGGCAGGTTGACGATCCATACTTCCGGGATGCCGGCGGCGGCGTAGAGCGGCAGTAGGTTTGCTGCTCCGATCTTTATCGGAGACCACTTAATCGTCAGTATAGTCAGGCTCAATTACATGAAGAAATTAGTAGATCGATACTTATGAATAAAATGATGCTATAAAACCTAATTAATTGATGGTTTTGTATATTTGATGCGATCAAATGATGGCATCATGATTCAAAAGTACTATGAAGGGACCTCTAAAATCATTAACCTATCAATAGAAGTTGGTAAATTGATAGGGATAGTAGACGCAACATATCTAAGAAAACCTCAAACAAATTTGCGACGGGAGAACAGGATAAAGACGATTCAGTCCTCCCTGATGATTGAAGGTAACACCTTGTCGTTAGATCAAGTGACAGCAATATTCGAAAACAAAAGGATTATAGGTCCGGCAAAAGATATAAAAGAGGTTCAAAATGCAATTGAAGTCTATAGTAAACTGAGGGATTTTGATCCATACAGTGAAGAATCCTATTTATTGGCACACAAAATATTAATGTCGGGATTAGTGGATAATGCTGGAAAATACAGGGCAAAAGGGGTTGGGGTATTTAAAGGAGAACGGATAGCACATATGGCGCCTCCTGCATGGAATGTAAGTAATTTGATGAGCAATTTATTTTCCTATTTGAAAGAGAGTGAAGACAATCAAATCGTAAAAAGCTGTGTGTTCCATTACGAAATGGAGTTTATACACCCATTCATGGATGGAAATGGTAGAATGGGCAGGTTATGGCAAACATTGATATTGATGCAGGAGAATCCAGTATTTGAGTATTTACCGATAGAAATAGAGATTAAGAAAAATCAAGAAAAGTATTACGAAGCGTTATCAGAATCAGATAAAGAAGGCCTATGTACTAAGTTTGTGGAATTCATGCTTGGAATAATAAAAATAAGTCTGAGCGATTTTATAGAAGACCAGAGAAAATCCTTTAGTGATGAGGAGCGGTTGCAATATTTTAAGGAACAAACAGATTTGAAGGAATTTTCCAGGAAAGATTACCTGAGGGTATTTAAGGATATATCCACAGCTACAGCAACAAGAGATTTAAAAAAAGGAGTAGACTTAGGAATTTTAAAAAAGAAAGGTGAAAACAGGTTAGCGAAATATGAATTCAAATAAAAATGGTAAACTAAGAATCTGGCACGGCGTGTAGCCGGGCTGTATGGACAAGGGTGCAGTTTTCCACTGCGCCCTTGGTTGTTATGGGAGGAGGACTAGTGGTCTGTCAAGGCTAAAACTAGGGGTTGCCTGCGGCGACTTTTGAGGCTACTCTTCCCTGCCTGACTGCGTCGGCAGGCAGGGTTGGACAACCCCTTACGTAGCGCTGCTATGCGCGGGAACATCCGCCCCCGCCTGCCTTAGTACCTAAGTACGGCGGACAGGTCGATTAGTCTCAAAATTCGCTCCCACTCAACCCATAAATTAACACTTGACAGACCACTAGTGTGAGCCTACCCCCCAAACAACCGCCCCATCTCCAACACCCCAATCCATTCCTGCTCCAACTGATCCCCCGCCCGGTAAATCCGGATGCTGCGGTAGCCTTCCGCAGCGGGCTCGGTGTACTGCTCCAGCTGCTGCTCCGGCAGGTTGACGATCCATACTTCCGGGATGCCGGCGGCGGCGTAGAGGGGCAGCTTTACTTTTTGGTCTTTTTCGAGGCTAGTGTCGGCGACTTCGATGAGGAGGTGGATGTCTTCCGGTCCAGGATGAGCTTCTGCGTAGTAGTCTTCTTTAAAGTCCAGAATAGCGATATCTGGTTCCGGCTCAGAGTATTGGTCAATGGTGATGGGGTCTTGAACACTTAATAGGAAGCGTTCAGGTAGCGTTGCACGGAGCCAGTTGTTCAGAAACTTCACAACGGAGGCGTGCTTTGATTTTGCGGCAGCCATATCTACAATTTGCCCCTTCAGCAGCTCCACGCGCTGCCCTTCGAACAAACCGGACTCCCCCATCTGATGATAATCATCGACGGTGAAGTGGTGGAGGGACAAGTCTGCTTCCGGCACTTTGGTCATATTGGGTAATGGTTTCGTGTAAATATACGAGGAATTCAGGGTCTGGTCAAGCCGGACCAGAATTCATGGTTTTATAACCTGCTACATAGCTAAATAGCATAATGTCTGTTAATTTAACAGAAAAAACCGTGATATGGACTTCGATAAGGCATTACTCCAACAACCTATGGCGCTTACCGCCCAACAAGTCGATTTCTACCAGCGCAACCGCCTTATCAAAATCAAAAATGTGCTGGATGCGGCTACCATTCAGTACTTCAACGGCCGCATCTCCCAAAAAGTAGCCGAGCTGAATACGGAGCGGCGGTCACTGGAGGAGCGCGACACCTACGGCAAGGCTTTTCTGCAGCTGTTCAACCTCTGGCGGGAAGATGAGGCCATCAAAGCCCTGGTTTTTAGCCCACGGCTCGCTTCCATAGCGGCGCAGCTGGTGCAAGCCGATGGGGTACGCCTCTACCACGATCAGGCGCTGTTCAAGGAGGCCGGCGGCGGCATTACCCCCTGGCATGCCGATCAGTACTACTGGCCGCTGTCTTCCGACAAAACGGTAACCGCCTGGATACCTCTGCAGGCCACGCCACTGGAGATGGGGCCGCTGGAATTCAGCGCGGGCAGCCATCAGATTGTGGAAGGGCGTGGGCTAAAGATTTCGGACGACAGCGAGGCACAGATACAGGAACGGCTGCGCGTGACAGATTTTGAGCATGTGATTGAGCCTTTCGATATCGGGGAAGTAAGCTTCCACTCCGGCTGGGTGTTTCACCGGGCGGGGGGAAATAGTGCTGATGCCGTGCGCAAAGTCATGACCGTCATCTACATGGATAAAGATATGCGGCTGAAAGCGCCGGAGAACAGCGGGCAGCAGAACGATTGGGAGAGCTGGTGCCCCGGCGCAGAGGTAGGCGCTATCATTGACACTCCGCTTAATCCGGTGCTGTACGAACGAAATTGAGCTGGAGGAGAGTCACCTATTTTATAATTGACTTTTACTCATTCAGGGTTTTCTGGCAATTTTTAAAATCAATTGAAACACCTGCCAACGGAACAGTCCCCAAACGGGCGTAAACCAAATTATCGCTTTAGACTTCTCCGCTGAAGTGTTCACGCTATTGAATAAGGTGCGACTCTACCTGGCTGCGCCTTGTAGACAGGTTCTCTGAATCCTTAGATCTTGACATGCGGAGCAGCGTCACAGTGTCATGCATCTGAGAGAAGGCTATAAAAATACAGAAAAGAGCCTTCCACCCGGCTACTGCCGGAAACCATAAGCATTAGTACCCCCTGAATCTGCTACCTGCACCGCTATGTCCAAAGCACAGAACTCCGATAATACCAAACAGGATTTCGGAGAAATCCCACCTTTGTTGCTCATGCCGCCTACCGGGCTCTTGCTGACTTCGGAGAAGTCACACATTTACACACTATAGTGGAGCATCTAAATCCAAAATCCTATCATCGAATTCAACGGTTAAGCCAATTGCGATCATTCTTGCTGTTGCGACAATTTGGTTTGCGCCCCTCGTGCGTCGGGTGGACGCCCAAACCTCTCCGTTCCGAGTATAAATGCCATCCGGGTCAGTGGGTGAAGGGGTATTGAGGCATAGCAGGTGGCTGGTGGTCTGTCAGAGCTAAAACCAGAGGTTGCCTGCGGCGACTTGCAAAAAGGGCCGGATTTCCCTAAATTACCCATTCATACCATTACCGCTTATGAGCACTGCCGAACGCAAACTGCGCCTGACCAAAATACTCCTGGAAACGGACGACGAAGCCACCCTGCAGGCGGTGGAGCACACCCTGGCTGAGCAACACGAGCGCCTGGCCCGGTACTGGGATGTGATCCACGCGCTCGACTGGTCCAGGGAAGGCGATGATGCAGCGGTCCTCGCTCCTGCCATAGCTCAGCTCAGCCAATTCCCGGAAGCCGACATCCTCGGCTTTTACGACTGGTTTGCCGGACAACTCTACCAGCTCGACGGTCGGGACTACGCCGAAGCCTCTGTAGCAGAGGACGAATCCCTGTCTGCCGATCTTTTTCTGTACGCCCGCTGCGCTGTGCTTGCCAACGGCCGCCCCTTCTACGAGCGGGTCCGCGCCAACCCCGCCCTCTTCCCGAAAGACCTTTACTTTGATGCCCTGCTGCGCCTTCCCGAAGCGGCCTATGAACTGCGGACCGGGCAGTCGCTGCCGAGAGCGCCGAAGTATATTTATGAGACGGGGTTTAA
>CAJXXJ010000409.1 GCA_913062745.1 uncultured Phaeodactylibacter sp. | reverse complement strand
CTTTCCACTGCCAGCACCTGCCCGTCCGCCCGGTACTGCAGCAGGTACGCGCCGGCCGGCAAGCCCTGCAGCGGCATGATGTTTGTCACCCCGTCTACCTCCCCGGCCGGGTGTTGCCGCAGCGTGCGGCCCTGCAGGTCGAGCAGGCGCAGCTCCGCTCCCCGGCGGCGGGGCAGCTTCGGGTCGTGGAGCAGGATATTGACGTGCTCGGTGGCGGGGTTAGGGTACAGGCGCAGCTCCAGCGCAGGGGCTGCTCCCGGCTCCTCCGTGCTCACCAGCTCGCAGCCCGGCACCAGGCAACCGTGCTCGTCCACCCGCAGCAGCCAGGCACGCTGTATGGGGGGCGCTTCCTGGTAGTAGACCGTCATGCCGGCCATGAGGAAGCCGCCGTCCGGCATCTCCTCCAGGTCGTGCAGCTGGTGCTGGTCGGTCACCTCATTAGGCGGCAGGTAGCGGTACTGACGGCTCCACAAGCTGTCTCCTTCCGGCGACACCTTGACGAGCCAGCCGCGCTCGTCACCTCCGTCATCGGCCTGTAATATCTGTCCGGCGAGCAGGTAGCCACTCCCATCAGATGCTTTTATCATTTCGTAAAAAAAGGTGTTAGCAAATGCCGGCAGTGGCTCATGCAAGGTAAGCGTCCACTCCACCTCCCCGCTTGGCCAAAGCTTGTAGATGTAGGCCGGACCCCAGAGAGCCGTATTTTCGACCGGGTTAGCATAGATTTCTTCTCCTAAAAACGTAGCTACGATGACGCTGCCGTCCGTTTCCTCCGCGTAAATGCTCGTCGGGTGGCCGAGCTGCAAGTCTGCCGGCGACAGATAGTCCCACAGCAGCTCGCCGGTGGTGTCTACCGCAAAGATGTAGTTGCGCAGCTCAAAATTCTGGTTGACAAGATGAGTATTGGTGGTATAGCTAGAAACTACAAACCCATCCCCTAAGGCAGCGGTATGCCAGGGAAAATCCATTTTAGTCCCGTGTACCCCGCCAAAGTTTTTGCGCCACAGCATAGTGCCGGTGGAGTCGAATAATTGCAGGATGGTTTCCTGATTAAGGCCGGCACCTTCGGGGTTGTATTCTCGGGTTGGCAACAATACCTTGTCGTCTATGCCCGAGGCCGGGCGCATATTGTGAATAAATTTTTCGCCTTGTGTAGGAAAGAAATAGGTAAATTCCGAGCTGTTGACAATTTCGCCTGCTGAATCGAAACGCACTAGCATGACAGAAGCGCCCGTGTCCCGCTGCACCCGGCTGCTGCTTATGAAACCGTCCTGATAGCTTTCCAAACCTCCGTACCAACTATCCCATCTTACACTATCCTGAAAGTGAGGCTTGTAATCCAAGAGTTCTCCCTCATGACTGAACTTGGCCCAAATTAGCCCAGGCTGGTATCGTGGAGGAACTGAATCCGCTATAATTCCATAAGCATAAATACATGAGTCACTTACCTCTGCTCCAGTGAAAACTGCTGCGGCGTACCCAAAAGTATACCGCTTGTTGAAGGTATCCTGGCTGGAAACAAGATGAGCCGCCAGAAGGCACAAGGCTAGCGATAAAAATATTTTTTTGCTATCCATAGCAATCGGCCATTTGGTGAATAAGTGCTGAGACAGGAGCATCGCTTTCATACCTGAGTCATTTTTGGGGCGCATCAGTGCGGTGCGCGCGTTTTATTTTTAGCAAAATACTCAAATAGGCACAAGACTGCAATGTTGAAATGGGATTGGGCAAGGGGGATGACGGTTTTTGTCGTTTATGACTGAGGAAACTCAGGATTGCAAAGCAACCTCGCCCCGTGTACGCTTACCTCAGAATTTTGAGTACAGTTCAGACCGATTTCAGCCCTCCTGATATCTGTGCAGCCCGCCACCTTGAAATTCAGTAAATACTGATGGGGCAGGCTGCACAGTGCTGTTTCATTTCCTTATATAGTTACTCGGTCAGCCAATTCCGCAACCTCTTGTCTGGCATAATGGCAGGCTTTTGAGAGCCGCTCTAAACTCTTCCCATGAAAAAGCGCTTGTCTTTTTTCGGTTTCGGAGGCAGCATTTTCATAATCAGCCTTGAAGCCCGGGTATTCCGTTTTCACCCGTTGAATCTGGGCATTGTGCAGATCAACAAGATAATCCAGTACGGTTTCTTGTCCCTCTTCTGTCATAGTGGGCTTTGCGTAATTGTAAGCGTCAGCGAGCACATCTATATCGACGGATCTGAGATTGACCAGAACTTCAAGAAGCCATTGAGCTTCTGATCTGTTTTGCTCACTCTCTTCAATTAGCAGATAGTGCCTGAGCACCCGTAGGGCAACGCCTTCAATAACTGTTTCTTTTCGCTGCCCCGGAGGCTGCTCGATTCTTGACGTCAGGCCCTCTTTAATAACATCATACTGCTCCGCCATAGCTGCCAAATCATTGGCAGGAGGAATGGATTGCATAAAGCTTATGTCCTCGTCAGTAAGGGTATTTTTCTCGAGAGTGTCGGAAGGGCTTGTAAGAAAGTCCTCCCTGAAGTCTCTTTCCAGATAAAAGTCGAATAAGCCCTTTTTGTTACTTCGGGTTTCAATGTCTGCCAGGGGGTCGCTGTCTACCATCGATGACAACTCTCCTTCTTCTGTTCGGCAGGAACTCAACAGTAGAGAAAAAAGTATTACACCCAATAAAGTGAAGTTGAAATTTGTAGCTTTCATAATTTGACATTTTAACAAGTACATCTTTGCTCAACTGATGAGCTTGATCAACCACAAGGGTTTCAAATTGCCAAAAGCGAGTTGCTGCACGCGCTGCCTGGCAGGTTTTTCTGATTCCTGGAAAAACACCTCGATGTAAAAGCTCAGCGCAGCAAACTCACCTCCCCGCTCAGCCGCTGCCGCCTGCCGTCCAGCAGCTCCACCTCCGCCTGCCAAAGGTATACCCCCTGTGGCGCAAGGCGGCCCGCGGCGTACCCATCCCAAGCAGGCGATAGCTCCGCAGAGGAAAAGACTTTATTGCCCCAGCGGCTATACACCTCAAAAGAAACCACCCTAGCCACCTCCGGCCCGGCATACAGGCGTAGCACGTCATTTCGCCCATCACCATTAGGGCTGAAAGCGGTGGGCACGTAGGTACGCAGGCGCGGCAATACCCGCAACAATAAACTGTCGGCCGCCGTGCAGCCAAAGCCGTTGACTACTTCCAAACGGTACAGCGTATCCACAGACGGGCGGGCCAGCGGGCGGGCGCAAGACGCACAATCCAGGCGGTAGGGCGGCGACCAGTTATAAAAAGCATAGCCTGCGGGGCCTGGCAGGCGCAGGCTTTCCCCCAGCTCTACCGACAATTCTGGAGGCAGGCTCAATGTGGGCTCGGGAGCATACCCTATACGTACGCTGTCCACTGCCTCCCCGCAGATATAGTTGCCCGTGAGCGCATAGCTGCCCGGCGTTGACAGCCAGACCGAACGCACCGCCGGGCCGTGTGACCATCCATAGCTGTCAAAGCCGGGATTGCCGCTTATCCATACCGAGTCTCCCGGGCAGATCAGCGTATCGGCCGTCAAACCTAAGGACAGCAACGCCTGCTGCCCGATCACGATACTGTCTTGCAACGTCCGGCAAGGGTGGGTGGCTGTGACGATGTATAAGCCCGCTGTGTCCACGGTGATGCCAGATGCAGAGGCACCTGTATTCCAGGCATAGCTGTCGTAGCCGCCCCCCGCCTGCAATGGAAAGCCCAATGCTCCATCCTGACACAGCAAAGTATCCGGCCCCAGATCAAAAACAGGCACCGTGTCTACGCCGATGTAAAGGCTGTCTACACCCGTTCCGCACGCGTAGTCTGCCTCCAAGGCGTACCAGCCGGCCTCCGTGACCGAGACGCTGGCTGTCGTATCCCCCGTACTCCAGCGGTAGGCAGACATGCCGTAGGGGCCGGGCAATGCATAAGGCAAATCCCCCGCGCAGAGCGTGGTGTCTTGCCCCAGCTCAAAAGCCTCCACGGGCAAGTACTGCACCACCGCAGTATCGCGGATGAAAAAGTCTTCGTAGGCGGCTTCCAGTACGTATACTCCCGGCTCCGTGACCGTAATGTCAGGCCCTTCCTCCCCCGTATTCCAAGTGTAGGAGCTATGTGGACCGGAATTGGCAGACAGTTCCACAGAAAAGGGTTGGCTGCACAGGATGGTGTCCTGCAAGCCCAGGTTGGCGATGTGGTAGGGGAGCTTTTCTATGCGGACGTCGTCAACAAGATAATAAACCCTAGTCCTGTTTGGGCTGCCCACATAATCAAATACAATATCTTCGTGCTTTCCGAAAGCTCCCATGGTGAAGAACTGCTCCCCACCGCGTGCTTTGTATACCCATCGCATCGGCTCCCACTCTTCGTCAGCAGTGATAAAATTGCCTGGCTCATTTTCTAGATGGGGCTGAAAGGGAAGTATCAGGCTGGTGAATTGAGCAAA
>CAJXXJ010000408.1 GCA_913062745.1 uncultured Phaeodactylibacter sp. | reverse complement strand
GGACCAACCATGACTTCGTGCCTGCCCGACATGCTAAGGCAGGCGGGTCGGCATATACTCGTGCGTCGGGTTTGTGCCTAACGCCCAAACCTCTCCGTTCCGAGTATAGCAGTAATTTACTTGATTTTTTAGTACAAAACAAAGAATACGGCCAAAAGGAGCAACTTTTATTTTGTGGATAATCGAGTATGGAAAATATAGATAAAAGCACGCTGTTCATCTGTCCACTTCTTCCAAACCATCCAAAACAAAAGGCATTAATTCTGAGACGGTAGGGTGCACCAGCACCACCTTGCGGTATTCATGGCAGGGGATATCGCTGTGCATGATTGCTGCAAACATATTGATGATCTCATCGCCATTAGGCCCGAGGATGGCCGCCCCGATGATGCGGTCGGTATTGCCGTCTACCAGCAATTTGGCGAAGCCCTCCGTTTGGCCCATTTCCTTGGCGCGGCTGATTTTCTCCATGGGCATTTTAGCGCGCAGCACCCGGTAGCCCTGCTCTGCAGCTTGCCGCTCGGTGAGGCCCACCCGGCCGAGGGGCGGGTCAGAAAAGAGAGCGTAAATGGGTATCCGGTCGGAGAGCTTCCTGCCACCGCCTTTCTGGAAGTCGAGCACGATTTCCGCATCATTGACGGAGGTGTGGGTGAAAGCGCCCTGCCCGTTTACGTCACCTACGGCGAAAATGCCCGGTACGCTGGTCCGGCAGTAATCGTCCACTGCGATATATCCTTTATCGGTCGTTTCTATGCCTGCCTTTTCCAGCGCGAGGCGGTCCGTGTTAGGGCGGCGGCCCACGGCTAGCAGCAGGTGGCTGCCACTGACCGTATCTTGCTTGCCGTCCTTATCCAGTGTCAGCTGCACCCCGCCATCCTGCTCTGCCGCTTTTACCGCTTTGGCCCCCAGCCGCAGGGTGACGCCTTCGCCGGCCAGTATTTCCTCGATTGCTTCCGACGTGTCCTCGTCTTCCTGTGCCATCAGGTGGGGCTCGTTTTCGATGAGTGTCACCTCGCAGCCGAAGCGCCGGTAGATTTGTGCAAACTCTACGCCGATGTATCCGCCGCCTATGATCAGCAGGTGTTCCGGCAGCTCGTTGAGTTCCAGCATGCGGTCTGTATTCAGGTAAGGCACTTCTTCCAGCCCGTCAATGGGAGGGATGACCGCTTTGGCTCCGGTATTGATGTATATCCGTTCGCCCCGCAGTTCTTCCTCTCCGCAGCGAACCGTTTTCGGACCGGTAAACTCGCCCCAACCGCGCAGGAAAGTGACTTGTTCTTCGCCTTCCATCCATTCTTTCATGCCCTCGTTGCTGCTGTTGCGGATGCTGTTCATGCGCTCCAGCACCCGGCTGTAGTCTAGTTGAACCGGCCCGGTTGAGAAGCCATATTCTGCTCCACGCTGTGCGGTGTGGAAGGCTTTGGCGCTCGCTACCAGCGTTTTGGTGGGGGTGCAGCCGTAGTTGACGCAGCTGCCGCCCACTTTCCAGCCTTCGAGCACGGCTACCCGGCTGCCTGCTTTGAGGAATGCGCTGAGCAAGGTGCCGGTAGCCTGCCCGGTGCCGATGATGATGTGGTCAAAGTGTTCCATGTTGCCTGATTTCCGGTTTAGTTTCCCATGCAACGCAGCAGCGGGGCAGATTACTCACTCTTTTTTCAAAGAATTCACAAATCCGTGAAAATGAAGGATAAAAAGCGTACCTTTGCGGCTTTTATAAGCGGGGGAAAGCCCTGCCTCACACTTTGACTATGAATGCTTTTGCAGCTACCGGCTTGCAAGCCACGGTGCTTCGCGCCGTAGAGGAGTTGGGTTTTGAAACCCCGACCCCCATCCAATCTAAAACGATCCCTCACTTACTGGATTCACAGCAGGACTTGATGGCTTTCGCCCAAACGGGCACGGGCAAGACGGCCGCCTTCGGGTTGCCGCTCGTGCACTTAGCGGAAACAGAAGATAAAAGCCCGCAGGCTATTGTGCTTTGCCCGACCCGGGAGCTCTGCCTGCAGATTACCCGTGACCTTGAGGCTTTCGCCAAATACCGCCCCGGGCTCAGTGTCGTACCGGTGTACGGCGGAGCGAGCATCGGCGCACAGATCAAAGCGCTGAACCGCTCTGCTCAGATTGTAGTAGGCACGCCCGGCCGGGTGCGTGACCTGCTGGAGCGCGGCAAGCTGAAACTCGAAAACATACGCCGGGTAGTACTGGACGAAGCGGACGAAATGCTGACGATGGGCTTCAAGGAAGAGCTGGACGCTATCCTTTCCGGCGTGCCGGCAGAGCGGCAAACGCTGCTCTTTTCCGCTACCATGTCTGATGAGGTGCAGCGGATTTCCAAATCTTACATGCAGGAGCCGCTACAGCTGTCTGTTGCCCGCCGTAACGCCGGCGCCGAGCAGGTGGAGCACCACTACTATCAGGTGCGCGCGCAGGACAAATACGAGGTGCTGAAGCGCCTGGCGGATATGGCACCGGAGATTTACGGCATTGTTTTTTGCCGTACACGGCGCGACACCAAAGAGATTGCCAACAAACTGGTACAGGACGGCTATAATGCCGATGCGATACACGGCGACCTTTCGCAGCAGCAGCGCGATGAAGTGATGGGCCGTTTCCGCAGCCGTCAGCTCGATATGCTGGTCGCTACCGATGTGGCAGCCCGCGGGCTTGATGTGGAGGCTATTACTCATGTCATCAACTTTAACCTGCCGGACGACGATGAGGTGTACATCCACCGCAGCGGGCGTACGGGCCGGGCCGGCAAAAGCGGCCTTTCGGTAGCGATCGTGCACAGCCGGGAGCAGCGCAAATTGCAGTATATTGAGCGCAAAGCGGGCATCAAGTTTTTGAAAAAAGAAGTCCCGGGCGGCAAGGACATCTGTCAGGCGCAGCTATACCGGCTGATCGACCGGGTGAAAGAAGTGGAAGTGGGCGACGAGATTGAGCCCTTCCTGCCCGCTATTTACGAAAAGCTCGAGGGGCTGACCCGCGAGGAGCTGATACAGCATTTTGTGTCCGCAGAGTTCAACCGCTTCCTGGATTATTATAAAGGCGCCCGCGACCTGAATCAGTCCGCGAAAAAGAAGCCTGCAAAGGACGCTCCGGAGCGGAAGTCGCGCTCGGAGCGCCGCAAGACGCCCTTCGCGAGCCTGTACCTCAATGCTGGTGCCAAGCACAACCTGACGCCGGCACGCCTGATCGGCCTGATCAACAACGCGCTGGACTCTGGCGATGCAACGATTGGCAAGATTGATATTGGCAAGAAAGGCACCTTTTTTGAAGTGGATGAGGCGGTGGCTTCAAAGCTGCGCGATGCCTTAAGCGGCCACCATTTCAACGGCGCATCCCTTCGTGTAGAGGCCTCCCCGGTATCGCCCGATAGTGGCTTTGGCAAAAAGCAGCGCAAGAAATTTAGCAATAAGAAATACCGGAAAGATAAGCGATGAAGCCCTCGAGCTGGGACATACTACAGGCACTGCAGCGAGCGCTGCACGAACGCCCGGAGCAGTCTCTGGCTAACTTTTGGGCCAGCCTGAGCGACGAGCCTCCGGAACAGGCACAGCTGCTGTCGGCAGAGCTTTTGCGGCAGCAGTTGTACTCCGGCCTGGTGCGCCCCTGGGAGCGGCTCAAGCGCGACAAGCAAAAGAAATCGGTGCTCAAGAAGCGCCTGGCCACCGAGTGGAGTACCTTTGAAATCCTCAACCTGCAGCCTGCTTTGGCCCGGAAGCCGGTCACGCTTTCCTTCGTATTGGAGTTTCTGCGCAATGCGGTCAGCCACGATAAGCTGCGCCTGGACGGGGAGCTGAACGCCACCTTTTCCGACTGGGAGCAGAACCGGCTGCGCTTTACGCTGCCGGAGCTGCAACAATTTATAACGGCCTTCCGGCAGTTTCGCGAAGAAGGCTGAGTTTTCAATATATTTGCTGCATGGGATCAGGCGACAAAGCGGCTTACGCCGAATTTTGCGAACAGGCAGCAGTACCGGATTACAACCGCCCGTGGTGGCTCGATGCCGACTGCGGCCCGGACAACTGGGGCGTGGCGCTGGCAGCCGACAAGAAAGGCAGCCTGGTAGCGGCGCTGCCCTATTTCAAACACCGGCTTAAAGGCATGCTCCCCGCTCTGCTGCAGCCGCAGCTGACGCCCTATATGGGCATCTGGCGGCATGCCGCTTACCATTCGGGCACCGCTGCCGACCGCTTCACTTTTGACCGTAAGTACATTCCGGAGCTGCTCCGGCAGCTGCCACAGGATCGGACCGAGCTTGGTGTCCAGTGCCAGGATCCCCGAGGCGAGCAGGTTCGCCAGCGCGGTGTCGGTGCCGGCGAGCTTCTTGTTGTGGGTGATGAAGCGGCTGCCCTTGACGGCGAGGACGGTCTCGGCCGGCACGGCGTCCCGCCACCGCGCGTACTGCTGCGGCGTGGCGAGCCGGTAGAAGGTGGCGTTGACCTC
>CAJXXJ010000407.1 GCA_913062745.1 uncultured Phaeodactylibacter sp. | reverse complement strand
GTATTCAGGGCGAAAACATGGAAGCCTACCGGATTGATGGCGGCAAGCTGATGCACCGCAATTTTCCCGATTGGAAGTGGGAAGAAGATGCTCAGGTAGCCTGGTGGGGCGCATCGATAGGTGATGTTGTGGCCATGCGGTTCCGCAGCCCGAAAGCGATAGCGGACGCCCGGCTCGAACTACAGCTGACCAAGTCTGGCAACTACGCCATCGTATCCCTTTCTGTGAACGGCAGCAAGGAAATCACTTTTGATGGCTACGCCCCCGAGATCACGGTAGATACCCTGGATATGGAGGGCGTAGACATTCAAGAAGGCTGGAACACCGTGAAGGTCCGGGTTGTGGGGAAAAACCCAGAGTCCAAGAACTATGTCTTTGGGTTAGACTATCTGAAAATAAAGCCTTAGTGTGCCAAGCTGGGGGGTTATTCAAATGACTGGTATTCTAACAAGGTGATTACCGGAAAGTGATCCGACAGAAAATTATCATTGTAAGACAAGTTGTTGGCCTCGTACAGCTCTGCCGAGAACCCACGGGAAAAGATATAGTCGATGCGGCGGGAATAATTCCCGTCGGGCTTGAAGCCATTGAAGGTCCCAACCGGGCCCAGGCGGACCTTAGCCTGTTCGTAGCTGTCTTGCAGATCAGTTTGTACAATCGTTTGGTATGCCGTTGTATTCGGTTCGACATTGAAATCTCCACTCAAGATAACCCACTGGCCGATACTTTTTGCAGCAATACTATCCATAATCAGCCGGGCGCTATTCACCCGTGCGTTTTCCCCGACATGGTCGAAATGCGTATTGTAGAAGTGTACTTCTCTACCGTTGCGCTTGTCTTTCAAAATAGCGTAAGTGCATATCCTTTCCATAGCCGCATCCCAGCCCACAGAAGGTTCCTGTGGCGTAGTGGACAACCAGAATGTACCGCTGTCTAAAACGGTGAATGCATCTTCGCGGTAGAAAATGGGAGAATACTCTCCTTTAGATACTCCATCTTCGCGGCCAACGCCAATCGCCTCGTAACCGGGCAGGTTATTTTTCAAAAACTGAAACTGATTATCGAGCACCTCCTGCATGCCGACGATATGCAGGTTTTCCGCGGCAACGTATATAGCCACCGCTTCCTTGCGTTTGTGCCAGTTGTTAGCTCCGTCTCCAGCGTGATCCAACCGGATATTGAAAGAGGCCACTTTGAGCTGATCGCGGCTGATGCTATTATCCATGGTTTTTACCGCCTCCTTTTCAAAAGCGCACTGCAATAGCCCGAATGCCGCTATCATGCCAACTAACAGGCTTTTCCGTGCAGGGTGATTGATAAAAAATGATGTCATACTGTACATTTTGATTCGCCTTTTTGACAAAAAGAATGATGAAGATCGAGAGTTAAAACCACTTCACACAACTGAACGTAATACAAAAAAACGGCTACGCCCCAGACCAAAGGTACTGAAGAGCGTAGCCGTTACAAAGCAATTGTGACTTTCTAGTTATCCGTGACGGATACGTTACCTACTCTGAGTATGGTAGCGTCAAAAGATGCAGGAGCGCCAGCTCTGTATACAAACGCGATAGCAATGACTTCACCATTGAAAGCAGAAAGATCAAGGTCCCCTGTATTGGTGAGGTCATCTGCACCGGGATCATTGGCAGTCATAGCTGCATGGCCAGCCTCAAAGCGCTGCCAGGTGGCATTTTCCACGCTAACCGTATAGTCCGTAGAAATCAATACATCGTAAGGGCCCTCCGGGTACGGGAAGTCAGCTGTAGGTGCAAAGCGCCGGTCAACATCAAAGCTGAGTACCGGATTAGTCGCATCTGTCAGGTTCAGTCGGGGCGTTACCAGCCAAACCTCTGAGTTCATGTTGTCAGATGAGCCCGGGACAAAAGCATTTACTTGCACAGCAGCAGAGCCAAGGAAGTTTTCATCGCCGCAGGCCCAAGTTGCGGAGCCTTCGCCGTTCTGTTGTATCACTGCCTCGGTCCATCCTTCGGGGATAGGCTGCTGCGGGTCTTCCTGACAGCCGCTGAACTCCTCAACCAGCGGCAGGTTCTCGCCGACGTTTACAACAGTAATGACCGATTCGATAGTGAGGCCAGTGGTAAGCCCATCGCCAGCATTTGCCAGTGACAAATTAGCCGTCAATTCGCCTTCTATGCCTGATGCAATAGGGGTGAAAGTGAAGGATACAGAATTGTCACCGGAGTTAACCGGTACCAAAACGGTATTGCCGGATATAGCAGGGTCTGTGGTGAAAGCTACGCCTGCGTCTGCTCCTGTAATTTCGATTTCAATTTCTGAATCCCTGGAAGCCGGAGGGGTTATCGCCAGCTCGACTTCTATCGGGCCTAAGTTGTCCGTTGTTAAATTATAAATCTCCTCTTCGAAATTTACCGTTGATATAGTATCCTCGTCATCATCGCAACCTACAAAGGTGAGCGCAGAGACAGCAAAAAGCCCAAGGATTAAAAAGTGCCAATTTTTCATAGTTGTCTTCGTTTATTAAAGTTAATGTAATTTGTGTGGTGTTTTTTTTAGCAGCGCATAGCTCGTACCTGTACCTGCCTCAATCTTCTTGTTAACGATTTTAAAGAACAGTTCGTCCACCAGGAAAGGTAATAAAATAAGTGCGATTTCATAAAGCTGCGCCAGAAGTTGAGGAAAGAAAAGTTGCGTTGCGCATAGTAAAAAAATTGAGAGGAAATGAGTTGGAGCCATTTCCATTGTCCGGTTAAGATAGACAAAAAAGCAAAACCGCACTTTCCCTCTAATCTACGGAGGTATTTGGGCATGAGCAAAAGTATCCTTATCCTTATGGTGTGCCGTAGCGGTTAGGAATGAGAGGTAAAGCACCCGGATTTTGACATTGGGGGCAACACAGATCCGCGCAGGGCATAACTTTTAAAACAGATACCTTATGATCAAGCTTTTGATGTTCTACCAATACCTGCAAAGCCATACGTTTCCGGGGTCAATATTGCCCACGCTACTGCTCGTGATTTGCTCTTTTGGAATGTCCACGGCGCAAACCGAGCTATCGGTAAGCCCGGACAGCCACTCCTTTCCCGACCAGCAGATCTTACAGAGCTCGGCCCCACAGGCATTTGATATTCAAAACACCGGTACTGTCCCGCTGCTCCTCAGCCCCGGCCAGATTTACCTGGAGGCACAGGGTGCACAGTCCGTCCCTTTTTCTCTTATGACTTACAACCTCTGGTTCGACTCGCAGAACTGGCCGGCACGCTTCAACTACATGCTGGGCGAAATCCGGCAGGCCGACCCTGATGTGATCTGCCTGCAAGAGGTCATCCAACGGCCCAACCTGCCCAACCAGGCGGCCTCGATGGCGGACTCCCTGGGCTACTACTACGTATTCACTTCCCGCGATCCGGAGGGGGCGCCGACTCGCTTTGGCAACGCCATCCTCTCGCGCTACCCCATTGAGGCCAGTAACGCGGTGGACCTATCGCCACTGAGCGATTTCCGTACCGCCCTACACGCCCGAATTCAGATTGAGGGCAATGTGATCGACATTTACAATACCCACCTGCACAACTCGGCAGTGAACCAGCAAATCCGTGTTGAACAGATCGAGCACCTGAAGAGCTTCATCGACCAGACGCAAACGGGCGAGCTTACCTTCCTGTGCGGAGATTTTAATGCCAACCCCGACTGGGAAGAAATGGAGCTGGTGTATGAAGATTTTATCGACGTCTATCCCATCTTTCACGAAAACGACCTGGCTCCGGAGCACGGCACGCTTAATTTCAACCTGGATCATCAACAGCGGCGCATCGACTATATCTTCTTCGGCAAGGAGAGCTCCGGGCAGCTACAGCCTTTGGAGGCTGAGGTCTTCCTGGATCAACCTTCACCCACCGGCATCTACGGCTCCGACCACTTCGCAGTCAGGGCTTCCTTTAATGTACTTTCTGATGCCGACGAGTTCGTATTGGAAAACCTGGATACAGAAGTGGTACTCCAAGCTGACGAGAGCGCTACGGTGCAGGTGCGATTCGCCCCTGAAAAGGTGGGATTGAAAGAGGTTTATCTGGTGGTGGATACCCTGAAAACACCGGTAAGCGGTACGGCTTTTGATGCGCGCGTGCTTTCTTTCCCCTGGTTGGAGGGTTTCGACGGACTTCCGAACGGCAGCCTGCCGCAGGGCTGGACGCGCACCCACCTCAACTGGGAGGGCTCCAATACCAGTTCAGCTGGCAGTAGCGCGCCGGAAATGACCCTGTCACCGGAACCCCTTACTGAGGGTGAGGTCCGGCTAACTACGCCCGGCATTTTTACCGGGGGCCTGGATAGCATGGCATTCTCATTCAAACACCAGGTACTGGACTCCGGGCAGCCCGGCCCCTTCACCCTGAAGGTACTGGCTATCGCCGATGGAGAGGAGTACCTTATCGAGGAATGGACCAATCCCGGGAATATCCCCGCCAATGA
>CAJXXJ010000406.1 GCA_913062745.1 uncultured Phaeodactylibacter sp. | reverse complement strand
CCCAATGTCGGCAAGTCTCCCCTCATGAATGCCCTCGTGGGCGAACGCATGTCCATCATCCCCCGCAAACCGCAGACTACCCGCCACAGGATTATCGGGCTGCTGAGTGCCGATGACTACCAAATCGTATTTTCCGATACGCCGGGCGTAATCGAAGACCCGGCCTACCGCATGCAGGAGGCAATGAACCGCTTTGTGGAAACCACCTTCGAGGATGCAGACATCATGCTCTTCGTCACCGAACCGGGGGAGCGCTACGCAGACGATGACCCCATCCTGCAAAAGCTCAAAAAGGTGGAAGCTCCGCTTTTTCTGGTCCTGAATAAAATCGATACCGTAGGCGACGATCAGGTTTTGCTCCAGATCAAGCAGTGGAACGACCGCGTCCCCTTCACCGAAACTATACCCATATCTGCTCTGCATCAGGCGAATACCGAACGCCTTCTGGAAGTTATTCTGGAGAAACTGCCCGAAGGACCGGCCTATTACCCGAAGGATCAGCTGACCGACCGGCCCGAGCGCTTCTTCGTCAGCGAAATTATCCGGGAAAAAATACTCTTGCTTTACCAGCAGGAAATACCCTACTCCTGTGAAGTGGTGGTGCAGTCTTTCAAGGAAGACGAGACCAAACAGGGCGAGCCGCTCATCCGGATCGCCGCGGAAATCTACGTGGCCCGCAAAACGCAAAAATCCATCATCATCGGCAAAGGCGGCAGCGCTATCAAAAAGCTGGGCATGGTAGCCCGCAAAGAGCTCGAAACTTTCCTGCAGAGCAAGGTGTTCCTCGAACTCCATGTAAAAGTAAAGGACAACTGGCGCGATGATGAGCGTATGCTCAAGCACTTTGGATATTAGGCCGGGAGTACCGAACTTTGCAGCTTCCAAAATACAGGGCATGAAAACCAAAACACTCAGGCAGGATAAAGTCAACGTTATTACCCTCGGCTGTTCCAAAAATCTGGTGGACAGCGAGAATATCATCACGCAGTTGCGGGGCAACGACTATGATGTGGTGCACGACAGCAATGACGAAGACGCAAATATTGTCATCGTTAATACCTGCGGCTTTATTGATCTGGCCAAAGAGGAATCTGTCAACACCATACTGGAGTACGCAGAAGTCAAAAAGCAGGGCGGGATCGAAAAGCTCTACGTCACCGGTTGCCTGTCGCAGCGCTACAAGGACGACCTGGAGCAGGAGATACCTGAAGTAGATGCCTACTTTGGCACCCTCGAGCTGCCGGGCCTGCTGGCAAAACTGAACGCAGACTACAAGCATGAGCTGATTGGCGAGCGGGTCACCACCACACCGCAGCATTATGCTTATCTGAAAATATCCGAAGGATGTAACCGGACCTGCTCCTTCTGCGCCATTCCGCTCATGCGGGGCAAGCACGTCTCCAAGCCCATTGAGCAGTTAGTGAAAGAGGCAGAAAACCTGGCACGGCTCGGTGTCAAAGAGCTGATGCTCATCGCTCAGGAACTGACCTACTACGGGCTGGATATTTACAAAAAGCGGGAACTGCCCCGTTTGCTGCACGCCCTGGCCGATGTGGACGGCATCGAGTGGATCCGCCTGCATTATGCCTACCCGAGTAAGTTTCCTGCCGAAATTTTTGACGCTATGGCCGAGCGCAGGGAAGTCTGCAACTATCTGGACATACCGCTGCAGCACGCCAATAACGCAGTACTACACCGGATGCGCCGGCAGATTACCCGCGAAGAGACGGTGGAGCTGGTCCGCCTGGCCCGCGAAAAAGTGCCCAATCTGACCTTGCGTACCACTCTGCTCGTCGGCTTTCCGGGTGAGACCGAAGAGGAGTTTCAGGACCTCTGTGATTTTGTGGAAGAAATGCGCTTCGACCGCCTTGGCGTGTTCCAGTATTCCCACGAAGAGAACACCATCGCGTACGATCTGGAGGACGATGTGCCCGCCGAAATAAAAGAGGCCCGCGCCGCCCGGATTATGGAGATACAGCAGGAAATTTCAGATGCTAAAAATCAGGAGAAAGTAGGGCAGGTGCTGCGCGTGCTGTTCGACCGCAAGGAAGGAGGTTTCTTTGTGGGGCGCACCGAAGGAGACAGCCCCGAGGTAGACAATGAGGTTTTGGTGAAAGCTGAAGACCATTACGTAAGGGTGGGGGACTTTGCACAGGTCAAAATTACAGAGGCTACCGATTATGACCTCTTCGGAACATTGGTGGATTGAGCCGCCAATAACGGTCGCTTGTGGCCCCAGCTCTAAATATTTGACCTGCCCGGATTCCCGATTTTTTTGCATCTTAGGGTCCTGGAAAGAAAAACCCCACGATAGATGACACCGAAGACCAAACTTTATGCCCTGATTATTGGCATCAATGATTACCCGGCGAGCCCGCTCTACGGCTGCGTGCCGGACTCCAACCGAGTCAAAGCTTACCTGGAAAGCGACCCGAGATTCGACCTGAAAGACAGCCTCATGGTGCTGCAGGACAGCGCCGCGACCAAATCGGCTATAGCCGAAGGTATCCTGAACCACCTCGGGCGGGCAAAGGAGGGAGAAGCCGCCTTCCTGTATTTCTCCGGACACGGCGCACAGGAAAGGGCAGATCCCCGCCTTTGGCCGGATGAGCTGGACGGCTGCCTCGAGACCATCGCCTGCTATGACCCGGATGGAGCACCTTCGCTGTTGGCAGACAAAGAGCTGCGTTATCTGCTGCATCAGGTAGCCTATGGCACACCCGAATCGCCCAAAGCTGCACCTCCGCATATCCTCACAGTTTTCGACTGCTGCCACTCCGGCGATAATACCCGCTCGGTGCTCTTGCAGGAAGAGCAGACACTGGAACGCCGCTTTACCAATATATTCCCGCAACGCCCCTGGAAAGATTTCCTCTTTGCGGATACTGTTGATGTATCTGCCCTGGCAGAGGGGCAGGCAGCCGGCTTGTTGCCCCACGCTCCCCACGTTCAGCTGGCTGCCGCCAAAGACGATCAGGCAGCGCTGGAGAAGGGCGGCGAAGGCGTATTTACCAAGTACCTGATTCAAACCCTGGAGCAAAGCGGAGGCGCGCTGGATTACGCCAGCCTGCACCGCATCCTTTCCAATTATATCCGGTTCAAGTATCCGCAAAATCCACAGATCAACATCCTTGGAGGCCCCGCTGACCTGCTGTACCACGGCTTCCTGGGGCAGGAGGCAGCTTTCGATGGCACCTTCTACGGGCGGGCCAGCTACAGCGATACCAGAGGCTGGCTGCTGGACATGGGCATGATGCAGGGCCTGAAAGACGGCGACCCGGTAGCCCTGCACGCAGAGGGTGGCAAAACGATTGAAGGCACCATCAACGAAGCAATGGATGTCAGCAGTACGCTGGATATTGACTTCGAGCTGCGGCGCGAGCTGGACAAAACCAAAAGCTACCGGGTCAGCGCTCAGGCTTTTCACCACTTCCCGGTTCACGTCTTTTTCCGGGATAAGGAAGGGCTGCCGGAACTGCTGAAGGTTTGGGCTGCCCGGCTGCAGGAAGTGCCCGAAGCAATTGAAATCGTCGATAAGGAAGCGGAAGCCGACTATACCGTTCAGTTGCGCGACGGCCTGGTGTACATTACAGAAGCTTTTGACCCGTACCGCCCGCTATTCCAGCCGCAGGAGGTAGAAGAAGCGGAAAAAGCAAAAGAGCGCGCTGCCCTGATTGCACAGCTTCAGCAGGCCGCGCAGTGGGCGTTCACTTATCACCTGCACAACGCTAAAGTGCACGCCCTAAAGCAGCCGCCAATCAGCATTGAAGTGTACGAAGAAGGGGAGGGGCAGGCGCTCAGCCCGGTCGTGATGACGGACAGCGCCTATCACGTCCGGCAGGTACGCTGGAATCAGCGATACGGCAAATATCAGGCGCGTATCAAAGTAAAGCTGACCAACAATTTCACACAGCCACTGCACTTCTGCCTGCTCAATCTGACCGAGGAGCGGGAGAGCCAGCTGTCGGTCGATCAGGGGCACCGCCCCGGGCTGGTGGAGCAGCCGGTCACCAAGCTGGAGCCGGGGCAGAGCACCTCGGGATTCGGGCATCGCGGGGGCATGATCCCCTACAGCATCGGGCCATCCACGATGTTTAAGAACCAGCCTTACAGCGGCAGCTGGTTTAAGCTCATCATCAGCACCGAGCCGGAGGTGCCGGCGAGCGCGGCGAGAAGGACCATGTCAATGATTGATGAGATCACCGAGGAACTCCTGTTCGGGATCGACCACATCGTCGACCCGCAGCTTGTAGAGACCGTCCGCCTGGCCGAGCTGGCACCAGAAGAGGGCCTGGCTGTTGGCCTCGAGCTTGACCGGCGTTCTTGGGGTGGCGGACAGCGGGATCACCTGGCCGCGCTTCATGCGCGCGATGTCGCCGAGGGTCGTCTCCTTCTCCTCGAGGACGGCCTTCAGCGTCACCTCCGCCCGGGTGACGCCGGCCTGCATCTGGC
>CAJXXJ010000405.1 GCA_913062745.1 uncultured Phaeodactylibacter sp. | reverse complement strand
TCAGTTTTTGCACGAGTATTTTGCGATTCCGCGGCTGGATCTTTAGGAGAAAGCGGATTCTTCAGGGTTGATACCGTCAGATACCTGAGGCAGTCATTAACTTACACCTTTTGATATACAGCCTGCGTGGCAGGTACCCTTGAAGCAGCGGAGACATGGCATAAAAAAATGTGGCGGCGGCGCTTCGCAGCTGACTTGTCCCTGGCGTAGCTGTAAATACGCCCCGTCGCAGCCTTTCCGGAAAAGGAAAATTTACCAGCTGAGCCGGTACAAAACCGGAACAATCCCCCTATTTTCGTTAGGCTAAAGCATGCAAAATCTGATTACGCTTCATATTGACCATCCCGGGCTGTACAGCACGCTGCAGGACACTGGACGCGCAGGCCATCAGGCGCAGGGCGTACCGGTGGGGGGCGCACTGGACCGGGATGCAGCCTGGCTGGCTAACCGGCTGGTTGGCAATGAGCCGGAAGAGCCTGTGCTGGAAATGACCCTTCAGGGACCGGTGATACGGTTAGCGCAGGAGACGCAGCTGGCGCTTACCGGGGCAGACCTCTCCCCCACCCTGAACGGAGCACCACTGCCGATGTACGAAAGCGTGCGGGTGCAGGCCGGCTCAGAGCTGCGGTTCGGGCGGCGGCGGTCAGGCTGCCGGGCTTACCTGGCGGTGCGCGGCAGCTGGCAGGCACAGCGCTGGCTGGACAGCGTGAGCCCTCCCCCCTACCGGGCGGAAGCGCTAACGCCGGACAGCCTGTTGAAAAAAGGCAGTGTGATAAAGGTTGAACCCCGGGGCTTTCTGCCGCGCCGCATTTATCCGGATTACGCACGGCCAGACCTTACAGCACCACATTATTGTCGACTACTGCCCGGCCCGGAATATGAGCAATTCAGCGGGGAGTTCAAAGAATGGTTTTTTGCCCGGCAGCACAGGGTAAGCGCAGACTCTAACCGCATGGGGTACCGGTTACAGGAGGCGTATGACGGATTGGTATGGACCGAGGAGCTGATCTCCTCGGCGGTACTGCCGGGCACCGTACAAGTCACCCGTAGCGGGCAGCCTATCGTTTTGCTGTCGGATGCACAAACTACCGGTGGCTACCCCCGGCTGGGGATAGTTCCGGAGCGAGAGCGGAGCAGGCTTGCGCAGGTTTGTCCGGGGGAATGGGTAAGGTTTGGTATTTAGTTTGGTGGTCTGTCAAGGCTAAAGAGAGCGCCGCGTAATCCTCATGGTTTCTCCCGCTATTTTTTCGCTCTCCGCCTTTACATCTTGGCACTTAGACGAAAAGTTCTTATTTTAATTGATCCCATTCACCTTTTTAAACCCTGTTAGATGAGAACGAGTCCTTTTCTCCGGTTTCTGTTCCTGATGATTTTTTGTGCTTACACGATTAGCCCCTGTGCGCAAACTGCGGTCCGGGTCCACTCCGGCATCACCGCTTCCATGCCTTACGACGGCAGTTCAAGTATCCCTGCCAATTGTTTTATTGCGGGGGACAACTGCCGGTATCAGGAGGCGCTTATTAGCTCAGCGGTGGCCGGGCCGGCAGGAAATACACCTCCACCGGATGCGCAGAGCATTATTAGCTTCGATTGTGATCAAGTGGGCACCAACATCGTATGGATATGGGTGCAGGACTGGCTGGGGCAATGGACCTATTCGCCTTCCGTGGTTATACAGACCGACGAGGAGGGTGTTTGCCCTTCCGGCAGCTTTCAACAGACTGCCGAATTTCAGACCATTTTAGGATACAGCGCTGCACTAGGCAGTGGAGGAGAACTGACGATGCACGCCCGTGATTTTGTGACGGGCTTTACGGTTCACGAAGACCTGTCGCCTACGTTTTCCTTTTCTCCGGACCCGGCCGACAGCTTACGGACTTTCACCTGTGAGGATGAAGAGGTCGGGGTGTATCAGATTTATATGCATGCTTCAGACAGCTTCCCCCCTCCGGAATCTAACTCTTTCCTCATTTTGTATGACAATTCCGGGGTTTGCGATAATACGGAAGAGGCTCCTGGCTTCCATGCTCTTCATTTGCTACAATTACAACTTCCTCCTTCCGGGGAGATGACCCTAAAGGCGAGCGACTTTATTCCCCGTTCTGCTCCGAAGAGCCTTACTTATGCATTTTCCAACGACCCGGCAGACACGCTCCTTCGGCTGGGCTGTGTTGATTTTCAGCAGTTTGACGGTAACGCACAAGCCATTGATATTTTTGCGATAGCAGAGGATGGCACGGTCAGCAGCCTGGAGTCCAACTTATTTCTGTACGATGACTTTGGGCACTGCCCGACGGCCTATCAACCCGCCAATGATAATGCCTGCAACGCAATTCCACTGGAGGTCACCAATGGCGACTGCCCTTACCGGCTTTCCAATGTGGGAGCAAGTGCAGAGGCAGGGGAAGTCGCGCCTCCGGCCGGAGCCTGCGATATGCCATTCGCCTGGTGCGACGGGGCAAGCGTAGATAACAGTCTGTGGTTCACTTTCGAGGCCCCGGCTTCGGGGAGTGTAGGTGTGGAAGCGACTTTGCTCAACACACAAATTGCTATTTGGGAAGCCGACGATTGCAGTTCGCTAACAAACGGTTCTGCCATACTGGTAGCTGCCGATGATGATGCCGGCGGGGGTTCTGCCGAGGCGCGGCTGGAGGCCGTCAACTTTTTGATTCCCGGGCAAACGTACTATTTGCAGGTGGACGGGCACACCGGAGACAGTGGCTCTTTTGACCTTTACATTTGGGATGCAGGCTTGCTGCAGGAGTTAACGGAGGGCAGCCCGGCCTGTACAGCAGCTGCCACGGCTCCTGTTTCTGAAGGGCACAACCGATGGCTGCATCTGCTGGGAGACGATGGTGGACTGATCGCTTCGGTTGCGGATGGAGGGAATACGCTTGGCGCGTTGGATGGAAGCCTGCAGGTGAACGACGGCATGATCAGGAGAGATTTGCAGGGCAACCCCTACCTCGACCGCAATTGGCAAATCAGCACGGCGGAGGAAGCGGCAGGCCCGGTGCGTTTGCGGCTGTACTTCACCCTGGAAGAATTTCAGGCGCTGCAGGGAGCGGGTGCAGGAATTGAAACGCCCACGCAACTCTTTTTAACCCGAGTCCCGGATGGAGCCTGCGGCCCTTTCTCTCAGGATGGGGAGACTATTGACCAGCTCGAGTACGGCTTAATCGACGAGACGGACTATTATATTGATTTTGAAATACCGGGCTTTTCGGCTTTTTACCTGAATGGCGGAACTGGCCTGACAGACACGGAAGGCTTCCAACATTTGCTGCCGGCGCCACGCTTGTTTCCTAATCCCAGCCAGGGACAAGCTATGCTTTCCGTTTGGCTTGGCAGCGCCCGGGAGTTACACACTGAGTTGTACACGCTTACCGGTCAGCATATTTATCAGCAGTCTTTTGATCTGCCCGCTGGCCAGCAAACAATAACGGTGGGAGAAGACGGGCTTGAGCCTGGCATATACCTGCTAAGGGTATGGGATGCAGCGGACGGGGAGCGCAATTTGCGTTATATTGTCACGGATTAAAGCCCGGAGTATAAACAATACCAGCTATCTCGTATGTTGTAATGGGCAGATTGAACCCGAACTATGTACGTAGATATCTCCATTTCAGAAGAAGACGTTCAGCTCATCATGGGCAGCCGCTTCAGGCGCGCCTACCCGCAAGCGCTGCAGTCGGCTCACTGCCCGCATTGCCGCAAGGTAGATGATGCTACCGTGATCGTAGAGCAACTGTGGCTCAACCCGGCCGGCGACATCCTTGCGCAGGGCAACTGCGCCCGCTGCGGGCACTCCATTGAGAAGTTTATCGAAACCGGAATTGACCCGCAGCAATACGACCAGGCCATGGCCATACGGGAATACAAGATTGAGGTATCCAAAGACTACAAAGTGCGGGGCGGAAAAAACTGAATCTACTTCCGCTGCCCCATCGCGTAGTCCTCCACCGCCTGCCATACCCGCCACACGTTTTTGTAGCAGATTTTTTTAAAAAAATACTTCTAAATAGTAAGTTTAATAGTGTCTATTTTTGTTTGGTTTATTTGTTTGCCTAAAGTATTTCTCACACCATAGTGCAAAGGTCTAGGCCATGCGAGATATGAAACCCAAGCATAACCGTTGTGTTCATAGTTTAACGCAGGCAGAAATTCTCGTTCTACTACACAGAGGTAGGTGTGATATTCAAAATGAGAATTACGAGAACAAAATCTTTCTAGAGGTATGATTTTTTTTATATCTACTACACCTATTTCTTCTCTAATCTCTCTCGCACAGCAGTCCCAGGCGGTTTCTCCTGATTCTTGAGAACCTCCCACAAGACCCCAGACATGTGCCTGCTTGCCTTGTGTCCTGTGTAGAAAAAGAAATCTTTCTGTGTCTCTACTGTAAAACAACGCACCTGCTGCTATCATATAGATAGTTATCTGAATTATAAGGAACGCAGATTATT
>CAJXXJ010000404.1 GCA_913062745.1 uncultured Phaeodactylibacter sp. | reverse complement strand
ATATGGTGGAGCGCTGCGACTTCCCCACCGGCAAAGAGATCAATGGCGAGATAGACCAGCTCGACGAAAAGTTCAAACCCGCTATCGCCCGCTTGATATCGGCGGCAGAGAATTACATGGATGAGTCGCGGGAGGTGCTGGATGATATCACCAAAAAGGCGGCTGCAGTAAAAACTCCGGTGCTCGGTATTACCGGTACCGGCGGCGCAGGTAAATCGTCGTTGGTGGATGAACTGGTACGCCGGTTTTTACTGGATTTTGAAGATAAAACCATTGCCATTGTATCAGTGGACCCCTCCAAGCGTAAAACCGGCGGTGCACTGCTGGGCGACCGTATCCGCATGAATGCCGTTACTGCTGCCGGCGCCCGTGAGCGGGTATACATGCGCTCGCTGGCTACCCGGCAGTCCAACCTGGCCCTGTCCAGGCACGTGCAGGCCGCTATCGATATCCTCAAGGCTGCACAGTACGACCTCATCATACTGGAGACCTCCGGCATCGGGCAGTCCGACACAGAGATCGTAGACCACTCCGATATGTCCCTCTACGTGATGACGCCTGAATACGGTGCCGCCACGCAGCTGGAGAAGATCGATATGCTCGATTTCGCTGATGTGATCGCCATCAATAAATTTGACAAGCGCGGCGCACAGGATGCCCTGCGGGACGTCAAAAAGCAGTATCAGCGCAACCACATGCTGTTTGATAAGCCGCTGGAAGATATGCCCGTCATCGGCACAATCGCTTCGCAGTTTAACGACCCGGGCATGAATAAGCTCTACCGGGTACTGATGGACGTGCTGGCGGAGCGAACCGGGGCTGCCCTGAAGTCTGATTTCATGGCCAGCGATGAGGTGAGCGAGAAGATTTTCATCATTCCGCCCAAGCGGGTACGCTACCTTTCGGAAATCTCCGACAATAACCGCAACTACGACGACTGGACAGAGCGGCAGGTCAGCATCGCCCGCAAGCTGTTCGGCCTGAACGAAGCCATCAAAGCCATCGAAGCGCAGGAAGAAGTGCCCAACAAGGAAGCCACGCTCGAGGGCTTACGCAAAACTTACGAGGAAGTAGAACTGGGGCTCGACGGCTACTGCAAGCGCATCATCGATACCTGGGAAGAGAAAAAAGCACAGTACCAGGCTGACGAGTTTGTATACAAGGTACGCGGCAGGGAAATCCGGGTGCCCACCTTCACCAAATCGCTTTCCCACTCCCGCATCCCGCGCGTGGTGCTGCCCAGGTTCAAAGACTGGGGCGAGATCCTGCGCTGGTCTCTGCAGGAGAACGTACCGGGTGAATTTCCGTACACAGCAGGCGTGTTCCCCTTCAAGCGCAAGGGCGAAGACCCCACCCGTATGTTTGCCGGCGAGGGCGGCCCGGAGCGTACCAACAAGCGTTTCCACTACCTCTCGGAAGGCATGCCTGCTGCCCGTTTGTCCACCGCTTTTGATTCGGTCACGCTCTACGGCGAAGACCCGGACTACCGGCCCGATATCTACGGCAAAATTGGCAACTCCGGCGTAAGCGTCTGTTCCCTCGACGATGCCAAACGCCTGTACTCCGGCTTTGACCTCTGCGACCCGAAGACTTCCGTGTCTATGACCATCAACGGGCCCGCGGCTACCATCTGCGCCTTCTTTATGAATGCCGCTATCGATCAGCAGTGCGAAAAGTACATCCGGGAGCATGGGCTGGAAGATAAAGTGGAAGCCAAACTGAAGGAGCTCTACGACGACCGCGACCTGCCCCGCCCGCAGTACCGTGGCGAAATTCCTAAGACCAACGATGGCCTCGGCCTGCTGCTGCTTGGCCTCACCGGCGATCAGGTACTGGAAGAGAGCGTCTATAACGAGCTGAAAGCTAAAGCACTATCCTCCGTGCGCGGCACCGTGCAGGCCGATATCCTCAAGGAAGATCAGGCGCAGAATACCTGCATTTTCTCCACTGAGTTCAGCCTCAAGCTGATGGGCGATGTGCAGGAGCACTTTATCTGGAATAAGGTACGCAACTTCTACTCGGTGTCCATCTCCGGTTACCACATTGCAGAAGCCGGCGCGAACCCGATCACGCAGCTCGCCTTCACCCTGGCCAATGGTTTCACTTTCGTAGAATACTACCTGAGCCGGGGCATGGATATCAATGATTTTGCACCCAACCTGTCCTTCTTCTTCTCCAATGGGGTTGATCCCGAATACGCCGTCATCGGCCGGGTCGCACGCCGTATCTGGGCCAAAGCCATGAAGCAGAAGTACAATGCCAACGAGCGCTCGCAGAAGCTGAAGTACCACATTCAGACCTCCGGCCGCTCGCTGCACGCACAGGAAATCAGCTTCAACGATATCCGTACCACCCTGCAGGCGCTGTACGCCATCTACGACAACTGCAACAGCCTGCATACCAATGCCTACGACGAGGCCATCACCACCCCTACGGAGGAAAGCGTGCGCCGCGCCGTAGCCATTCAGATGATCATCAACCACGAGCTGGGGCTGGCCAAGAACGAAAACCCGCTGCAGGGCGCCTTCATCATCGAAGAGCTGACCGACCTGGTGGAAGAAGCCGTTCTGATGGAGTTCGACCGCATCACCGAGCGCGGCGGCGTGCTGGGCGCTATGGAGACGATGTATCAGCGCGGCAAGATTCAGGACGAAAGCCTGCACTACGAGACGCTTAAGCATACCGGCGAGATGCCGATCATCGGCGTGAACACCTTCCTCAACAAGGAGGGCTCCCCTACCGTGCGCCCGGGGGAAGTCATCCGTGCTACCAAAGAGGAAAAGGAAGCCCAAATACAAGGCCTGCGCGAGCTGCAAAAGACCAACGAGCAGCGCGGCGAGCGCCACCTGAAGCAGCTGCAGCAGGTCGCCATCCAAAACGGCAACCTCTTTGAAGCGCTGATGGAAGCGACCAAGTACTGCTCGCTGGGGCAGATTACGCACGCGCTGTATGAAGTGGGTGGACAGTACCGGCGGAATATGTAGAGAAGACGGAACCGCTTTTCAGAGTAGGCTGTTCCTATTTGTAAACCTCTCGGTCAGGATTGATTTAGCCCGGAGTAGGTTTAATTAGGACCGCTAAAAAGAATATTCATGGACTCTGCACAAAAACTCCCCCTAAACGACCAGCAACTTGAGATACTCAAGTTGTTCTCACGTGAACTGGATGAGGAAGATTTGCGTGAGATTAAAAGATTGATCATAGGATACCTGGCTCAAAAAGTGTCCCACCTGGCCGATGAAGCCTGGGAAAAAAATAATTGGTCGGACGAAGACATGGACCGGCTGCTTGAAATGCATGAACGCACCCCCTATGACCCTGAAAATTAAGCTGTTGTGAAAGTAGTGCTGGATACTAATGTGCTACTCGTTTCCATTTCTCCGAAATCCAGGTTTCGCCCAATTTTCGATGCCTTTATTACGGAGAGATACGGACTTCGGATCAGGGCAACACCCCATTTACAAGTCTACACAGGTAGACTGCTTACCTACTGCCCCCGACTTAGAAGCATAGTAACCAACTGTCAACTTCATATAAAACAACTATGGGTAATCGGTTCCTCATCTACTGCATAAAGGGCCTGGCAGCAATCGGGCTGCTGGGCATATTCGCATTATCCGTTGCAGTGATGCTCTACGGCATGGTAGAAACAGTATACGCCGCCGGTGGCATCCTCCAAAACCAGCACTCCGAGAAAGACATCATCGTAATTGTGGTGGGCATCGTTGACTTTTTCCTGCTCGGCATTACCGCTCTGCTGGTAGCGGTAGGCCTGTACGAGCTCTTCTTCAAACCAATCGCCGGCCTGCCCGACTGGATCAATATCAAAAATATGGATCAGCTCAAGGTCATGCTCATCACGGTGACGATTTTAGTCATGAGCATTTCCTTTATGGGCAAAGTCGTCACCTGGAATGGGGAGGACGATATTATGGGATATGGCATTGCTTTGGGGCTGGTAATTATTGGGCTGAGCTACTTTTTGAGCATTAAGCAGAAGAAGGAAAGTTAGCGGCTTTTGCAAAAGCGCTGTTGAGCCAGCCCGGTAATTCGTAGGCTTCCAAAGCCCACCACCCCTCGTAATTACCCCAACCTAACCCACTAATGATCAGCCACTTACTAAACAAACAACATCCTTAGCCATTGTAAGCCCCCGCTCTTTTTGGTTTTCAAAGCCCCGCGAAGTCTGATAATTTTATTCTCCCCATGATAACAGATCAGACTCATTTCTATGGCAAAGGAACTAAACAAGTACAGCAAAACTATTACGCAGGATGACACGCAGCCGGCCTCGCAGGCCATGCTGTACGCAGCCGGCCTCAGCGAATCAGACATGGACCGGGCCCAGGTCGGCATCGTCAGTACCGGCTGGGAAGGCAACCCCTGCAACATGCACCTCAACGACCTGGCCCGGCAGATCAAGGCAAGCGTGCAGGCCCAGGAATTAGTCGGCCTGATCTATCACAC
>CAJXXJ010000403.1 GCA_913062745.1 uncultured Phaeodactylibacter sp. | reverse complement strand
AATTTCGGGCAGCAGCCCCTCACAGAAAGCATGCCCATTTTGGTCAATTGCCGTCAGATCTGCCCGGAAATCGTCCCATACTGTTCCCTCCAGCTGTGCGCTCAGCCCTTCTTCTTCCGGATCGGCTCCATCCTCCACGAGGCCGTCCACCCACGCCCGGAAGCGGTTGCCGAAGTAGCCGAGCAACAACTCAGCGCAACGGCAAAGCTGCCGGGGGACACCCCCCTGCCCTGCTGCCGAAAAGCTGCTAAGCAATTGTTCCGTTCTCCGGTAAAGGAAATCCGATTCAGCCACCCAGTTGAATGTAGCATTGGCTTCCAGCCACCGGCACCACGCACGCTCGAATCGGTTGAACTGATAACATGTCAGATTACTGGCGAAGTATGGGACGACCAGCTCTTGCAGGGCTTGATAGTAGGCAGCGTCCAGCTGTTCATGGCAGGGCAGGCTCCCCTCGGGTACTGCTTCCTGAAATAAGGATTCAAACTCCTCCTGCAGCTCTGCTTCAGTATAATCGGCTGCATCCTGCCACGCCCCCCAGTGCGCAACGCTCGTATTGAAGGCGGCGAATGCCTCGTCGGCGCACTCGCACAGGGCTTTTCGGATGCGCTCTTGTTCCTCTTCCGTCTCCGAATCGATTGGGGAAAGCAAGTGATTCACCAGCACCTCCCTCATATCGCAGATAATGGCTTGCCCATCGGCTTGCAGGCATACGCTGTTTCCTACCCAGCATATTTTAGGCAACAGATGAGAAGGCGTTTCTTTGCGGATAAGCTCGTTGGCAAAGCGCCGCAGGTCAATGTCCTGGCTGAACGGGGCTAAGCTGCCCTGCAGCACGTAAGTCAAGCGGAAAGAATAAGGGTCTTCCTGCCCGCACCATGCCTTGCAGTCTTCCTCCAGGCATACTGGCATCAGTGCATCGCCGGGAAATTTCGGGCGGAGCAATAAATGTTCTACGATGTACAGCCGCTCCTGCTCCAGCAGTGTGCTGGCAAGCTCAATGACCTGGCTTTCCGTTGCGCTCTCTGCCAGTTGGGCGATGCTTTCTCCGGCTTCGTTTTGCAGCACCGTGCCACCGCCATCAGCAGCGTAACGGGCCGGCAGAATGCTGTTGGCCATCACATCCCCAATAAGGGCGTAAGAGCGTTGCTCTGCCTCCAGCAGGGAAGGCGTTACAAGAGGGGCAATGCTCTCCAGCAATACCTCTCCGGAATCCGGGTCCTGCAGGGAAAAACGCGTGTAGTACTGCCCCTCGCTGGCTTCTACTTCAACATCAAAGTAAGCCCGGAAATATTCCATACCCAGCAGGCGGCTAATCCGGTCGGATAGGCCCGGCCGGTTGCGCAGGTCGCAAACTCGTTGCTCATCCTTGTAATTAAATGCTTTGGACCGCCGGGCGCTGATGCGCGGATAATCTTTCAGAAAGCGAATCTTGTCCCGGATCAGCTTTTCCGGCGCCAGCGGGATGCGGTCCGCATTGGAATACAGCATCAGGGCGTACTCCTGGAACTGCTCCCCAAACCGGGCCAGCAGATGGTCCAGAAAACGGTTGCGCCGGTTTTGGTACAAGGCTTCAGACTCGGTTATCCGCAAGAGGGGCTCCGGGCTGAGGCCAGGCTTAAATAGTGCGGAAAGGCCAGCGATGCCCGGCACCGTTGCTTCGGGGTCAAAATAATTTTGGAAATAGGTTTGCGCCGGGCCTTCCTCCAGCGAGAACAAAGCTTTGGCATTTGCCAGCTGAGCGTACATATTGCCCAACGCCTGCTCATAAACCATTAAATAGCCCTTGAACTGAGCAACTTCGGCCCTCCTTTGGCTGCTGGCCTGGAAGGGGAGCCCTGCTTCGCCTATGCCATAGGTATCCGGGAAGGTATGCTGCACCGGATAGTAAGCCGCCAAATCCCGGTACAACCCCTTCGGCACCGGAAAATCGTTTTCAGCGATCGGAATCTTTGCGCGGCTCCGCTCCCCCCTGAGTTGAGTCAGTATGGCTTTGGCTTCCTCGATCCTTGGGAGCAGGGGAAGGCTGTTCTTGTAAAAAAGGATACGGGAGGCTTGCTCATAAAGCCGTGGAACAGCAGATGCACGGAGGAGGAGTTTCCAGGGCTCTTCAGTGGCTACCGCCTGTCCTTCCTCATCGTAGCGGGTAAGCTGTACATGCTTTACTGCCAATACGCCCGGTATATCCATGATCCGGTCAATCAGGTCGGAGACGTAAATGGCGGACTTCAAGTCTGAGGCCTGCAGGTCCTCTTTTTTAATAAAACCATTCTCCAGCGCCGGGCCGTCAAATATTGTTTCCACGGGCTGCTTCTCTTCCACCAGCTCCTGAAGGGTGTAAAAAGGAACGGGCGGATTAAAGTAAAGCTCAATCGCGTTGAAAATTTGTGCCCATACCATTTCCACATCGGCCTCAGGGGAAGTTTCTACATCCATGCAAACCCCTATGTCCTCCGCATATACTCCATTGATCGCACAAAAGTCTTCTCCCAAATTGCGGTACTGGTGAATTTTGAAGCGCGCCTCTTCCGTAGCCTCAAAAATCCGGGTGCGTTTACGCCGGTATAGGGACAATATGCCGCCGGTATCGGTGTTGGGCAGCAGTTCGTTTCTCAATTCTACCGGGTCGATTGCCCTCCGCACCGCTCCTCTGGGCGAGAAGAACCGCAGTGTTACCCGCTCGAGGCTGAGAGTATGGGTTATGGAAGCGCCTCCGCCTTCCGGCACCCCTTCCAGTACGGCCTCAAAATCGATAAAGAATAGATTGTCCCAACCCCGCTCGAAGGAGGCTTGATCTGGCATCTCGTCCAGTTCCCGGTCCCGGGAAAACCGGGTGACGGTGGCTGCGGAAAGCGTAAGGCCCGGATCGACAAAGTAGCGGAAGCCTTCCGGGTTTTGGGCCTCCCATTCCCGCGGGAAGCGCAATTCCAGTTCGACGGGCACCAACTCACCGGTGCCCGGCAATTCGTATAGCGAAGTGTAGCTGATTTTGCGGCTGTTCAGGTCGCCCAGCTCCGGATCGCGCTCTAGTTCCAGCAGAATATCGTACAACCCCTGCGGATGAAAGGCATGTTCTTCCGCTTGCTTCCTTTGAGGTTCTTCCAGGCGCCAGAGCGGGGCGTGGGAAAGGCTGCTGCTGCCGCATTCCGCGTATATCTTGCTTTCGCAGGGGCAGGATTTGCAGAGCAGCCAGCCGTTGCTAAGGCCGGGCAGGTCAATGAGGATTTTACGGAAATCCGCTATCGTCAGCGGATTATTAGTCAGAATGCGGCGGGCAGTGAAAAAGGCTTGCTGAAAACCGATGAGCCCGCTTTCTTCCGTCAGCAAATCAGCAATATCAAAACCCATTCGGTACCCCAACTCGCTCAGGGCATAGCAAAGCGCTTCCAGGGTGGTAATACCAGGATCATGCGCATTGAAGTCCGTCCACTGCTCACTGCCCAGCTCTTCAAGGTAAGAGAAGCCCCTTTCGCGTAAAGCAAAGTAGTCCTCAGCAAGGGGCAGTTGAGGGTTTTTCGGGATCGTTATGGCATTAGGCTGGCTCATGGTTTTCGGGTTTCGGTTTTGGAAGGTTCGCAACGGTAGTCCTCCTGCTGTTCACGCGCTGTCTGCTGCGGTATAGCGCTGATATTGTGCTGAGGCGCGGACACCAGTATGGATACCTGTTTGGAAGTGCGCACGACTTCCTGGTCGGGTTGCGGCCCGCCCTGGGCGAGCAGCCTGAGCTGAAAATCGAGGACATAGTCTACGTAAGGCCGTTCTTCCACGAAATTGATCAGCGCAGATTTGTATACCTGGCCGCCAAAATCAATTTCTGAAGTTTGATCAAAAGCCCAGGGCGACAGGAAGGCGATCAACTCCTGATTGAGCAGTTGCAGATAGAAGCCCTCGTCGTAGCCGGGAAAGAACCTGACCTGAAAAGAAGCCTGTACTTCTTCAAAGAGCGGGTTGCGGACGTGCAGCCTGGCAAAGCAGGATGAGATCCCCGCTTTGCGGGAAGCCTGCCGGATTGCGGCCGTTGTCCTGGACGACATGTGCCGGTTTGCCGAACCGGGAATGAATACCTACGATCTCGACCAATTCGGGAAAAAGCGAATCGCCGAATTGGGCGGCAAAAGCGCCTGCTACCATTACAAAGTGCGGGATCTGGTCTTTCCCTGCCACACCTGTCTTTCGTTGAACGAAGAAATTGTTCACGGGATCGGTCGTTTGGATCGGTCCATTGGCGAGGGGGATCTTTTGACGGTCGATGTCTGCGTGAATTTTCGCGGAATGATCGGGGACAATGCCCGAACGATTCTGATGGGAAAAGTGGACCCCGAAAACGAGCGGCTGCTGGCGGTTTCCCAAACGGCTTTGGATCGGGCGATCGAAAAGGCACAGCCGGGAAATCGGGTCGGCGAGATTTCTCATGCGGTCCAGACATATGTGGAAAAGAACGGGTTCAGTGTGGTCCGGGATTTCGTGGGGCA
>CAJXXJ010000402.1 GCA_913062745.1 uncultured Phaeodactylibacter sp. | reverse complement strand
TTTTCCTGCCTCCGCGCGCCCCCTAGCCCCCTAAAGGCGGGAACGCAAGCCCGCAAAATCAATCCCTTTCATCCATTGAAACCCTTTTGTCCTTTAGTCTGGTTGGGTACACCATTTTGCAAACCGGAAGTGGTCCAGTTGCGAAAGTAAGCGATTACGGTGAGCCAAAAGCTGCTTTTGTTGTTAAAAAAGCTGTTATGGAGCCACTGTTTTACCAATCTGTACGCTTCGAAAAAAGAGCACGGGACGCTTTCAAATCCTGCTGGATCATGAAGAGCAGCCCGGAGGACCGGCAGGAAGTGCCCGATTTGCTCATCCCCGATGGTTGTCCGGAGCTGATCTGGGTATTCCAGGGCGCTTATCGCAAAGTAAGCCTTGCCGACCCGGCGCGCGCCCGCGAAATTGATTCTTCCTGCCTGGTTGGCATACAAAACGACACGCAGCTGGTCACCCGGCTTGGCGCAGTACACTTGGTGGGGCTAAAGCTCAAGCCTGCCGGCTTTGCCCGTTTGTTTCCTTCCTGGCCAGCCGCGGCGGCCGGGCAAAACGTACCCTTGCAGCAGTTGGGTATGCCCTGGCTTGATACGCTAACAGAAGAGCTGAGAAAATGTACTGATGCTGAGGAAGTACGGTCTACCCTGGGCCACCATCTTGCCGGCATGCCCCCTGCCGATGAAAAACTGCAAACAGTGGCAAGAAGCATCGAAGCCCTGATTGCCGCTAAGGGCGACCTGAGCGTCCGCGAACTGGCAGAAGGCCAACACCGCAGCGTGCGTCAACTGCAGCGCTACTTTAAACAATACGTTGGTATTCCGCCCAAGCAGTTTGCCGGCATCATCCGTTTCAAAGCGCTTTATAAAGACAGCGTAGCCCGGCAGGTATTGCCCCGGGATTATTACCAATACGGTTACTTCGACCAAAACCACTTCATCAAAGACTTCAAAGCCCACCTCGGCGTTACGCCCCGGGAGGCTCGCGGCCGACGCTTCCAGCAGCAAAATAAAATTGCCCGCATCAGCCGCGGATGACGCGTTTTTACTATCCCGGATCAGTAGCAGCTGCTAGCTTTGCTTAAGGTTTTGTCGGATTTGCTGGTGCGCGCTGCGCCTTTTTCATTCTAAAGCCGGATGCCTTTCATGGCTGGCACAGCCTCTGGACCAGACTGCTTGCAAGAGCTGGCCCCCACTGTACATCCACTTTTGCTGTTTTTTTACCGAGAGTATCCTACAAGTTGAACACCATGTCCTACCCATTTTTCAATGAAATAGAGCTGGACCGCGCCTGTGAGGTCGCGTTGTACATTCAGTTATCCAACAATCTGGCCCGCCTCATCAAGCGAGGCACGCTGAAGCCCGGCTTTAAACTGCCAGGCACCCGCGTAATGGCCCTGCAGCTGGGCGTAAACCGCAATACCATCGTCGCTGCCCTCAGTGAGCTGGAAGCCGAAGGCTGGATCTACAGCCGCGACCGCAGCGGGTGGTATATCAATGATGACTTGCCGATGGTGAAGCCCCGCTCCGCAAATGGCAACCTCGGTATTGCCTGTTGCTACCCGGAAGCTACCGGCTTTGCCCTGTACGGCGCAGTACCGCAGGCTCAACGCGCCCCGCAAATACCGCCTCCCCGCCTGGCCTTTGACGACGGCTCTTCGGACCCCCGGCTTGCTCCCTTGCAGGAATACGCCCGGGAGTATGCCTCCGTGCTGCAGAGCCCCCGGCTGACCACTCTGCTGGAGCAGGCGAGCCCAATGGGCGACCGCCGGCTGCGGGATATCTATACGCCCTTGCTCAATCAGTACCGCGGGCTCAACGTCAAGCCCGGGCAGATGATCCTGACCCGCGGGGCCACGCAGGCTATTTATTTGCTGTCGCGCGTCCTGCTGTGCCCGGGTGATAAAGCCGTAGTCGGGCAAAGCAGTTATCAGGTAGCCAATCATGCCTTTGAGCAGGCCGGTGCAGCGCTGCTCCGCATACCGGTTGACCAGAAGGGGCTCCAAACCGGCGTTCTCGAAGAATTGCTGCAGCGTCAGCGCATCCGCCTGGTGTACATCCCTTCTCACCACTACTGGCCTACCACTGTAGCCCTGGCACCGGAACGCCGGGTGCAGTTGCTGGAACTGGCCCGCAAATACCGATTTGCGATACTGGAAGACGACTATGACTATGATTACCACTATCAGCACAAGCCGCTGCTGCCCATCGCGAGTGCCGATTGCGAAGGCTACGTCATATACATTGGCTCCTATTCCAAAAAGCTGTTCCCTGCTGCCCGTGCCGGCTTCATCCTGGCTCCTCAGAACCTCATTCAGCGGCTGGTGCGCGCCCGGCAGTTGATCGGGGATGTGGGCGACCCGGTGCAGGAGCGGGCCCTGGCTCGCCTGATTGAGCTGGGGACGATGCGCCGTTACGGCAAAAAAGCCCTGCGAGCGTACCGCAAACGGCGGGACCACCTCTGCCGGCTGTTGTCAGAAGAGCTCTCCTTCGCGGTGGATTTTGAAGTGCCGGAAGGAGGCATGGCGGTATGGGTGCGGTTCAAGGCTGGCTACCCGCTGCCGGAATTAGCGCGCCGCTGCCGCGAAAAAGGCTTGTATCTTTCGGACGGCCTGGCCTACAATCCGCCCGGAGAGCAGTGGAATGCCTGCCGCATGGGGTTCGCCGCCCTGAATTGCGATGAAATTTCAGCAGCTTTCCGGCTGTTGAAAGACAGTGTGCTGGAAATGAGCGGGGCTACAGTCATTGAAAACTGAAATAGAAAGGGCGTGCCAAACTGCGCTACAGGTGAAATATTCGTATCTTGAAAGTCCTCAACAAAACCGATTGACCTATGCGACACCTAAAATCATTAGCCCTGTTTGATTCAATATTCCACAAATGGGAATCCGCCTTAGAGCACTACTCCGAAAAAGACCTGCAGCTAAAGCCCGGTAAAGAAAGCTGGTCGGTCGGGCAAGTGTATCAACACCTGATTGATGCTACACTGGGGTTTCATCTGCCGGAAGTCCGGAAGTGTTTGTCAACCGCCGACAATCATCAGAAAAGAAAAAATTTTAAAGGGTTTGTCTCCTATCATCTCATAGGGGGATTCCCGCCTGTACGAGTTAAAGTAGCCCCATCTCTGTCCTATACACCACAGCAACCGGAGCAAAAAGCTTCGATCCGGCAATGCCTGGAAAAAGTGCGGGCGGCTATGGAGTCTACTGCAAAGATTATGGAAAAGGATGCCGGCGGAAAAACCCTGCATCCGGCTTTTGCTTATCTTGATGCGCAGGAGTGGTACTGGCTCATCCCTATGCATTTCAAACATCATTTAAGGCAAAAAGCCCGGCTGGATGCATTTCTTAGGGCAAGAAAGGCGGAAGGAGAGGGTAGTGGCCGGTTGACCGGGATAAGATAAAAAAAGAATACTGACAAGCAGAAATATGAAAGATGCTGCATTTGAAATCCGTCCTATACGCCGGGCGGATAACCTTACTATAGCCCGCATTATCCGGGAGGTGATGACCGCGCACGGCGCTTCCGGCGAAGGTTTTTCCATACACGATGCGGAAGTAGATGACATGTACACTGCCTATCAAAAGGCCGGGGCAGCCTACTTTGTAGTCGAAAAATCCGGGAAAGTGCTGGGCGGTGCCGGCATTGCGCCGCTGCTGGGCGGTGAAGCCGATACCTGCGAGCTCAAGAAGATGTATTTCCTGCCTGAAGCCCGTGGGAAAGGGCTGGCAAAGGAAATCGCAGACCGCTGCCTGGAGCGTGCCCGGGCATTCGGATACCGCCGCTGTTATCTGGAGACCATCACCGAGATGGCCGCGGCCAACCGTTTTTACCAGCGGTATGGTTTCCGGGCGCTTGCTGCTCCTATGGGAGCGACCGGGCACAGCGCCTGTACGGCATTTTATTTATTGGAGTGGTAGGCGGCTTTCGCCTGTAAAATAGCTTATGAAACAACAACTGGTCAATATCGCCCTGCTCGTCCGCGATTACGACGAAGCCATTGATTTTTATACCCGAAAGCTTCAGTTCGATTTGCTGGAGGATACTCGTTTGTCAGCTGAGAAACGATGGGTGAGGGTGCGCCCTCCCGGCGGTGCTGGCTGCGCCCTGCTTTTAGCGAAAGCGAAAAATGAAGCGCAGGAAAAAAGCGTCGGGCATCAGGCCGGAGGCCGGGTATTCCTGTTCCTGCATACGGATGATTTCGAACGCGATTATCAAAACCTGCTCCGCCATAACATTACCATCGTGCGGGGGCCGGTGCAGGAGGAATTCGGCAAGGTAGCCGTATTTGAAGACCTCTACGGGAACCTTTGGGACCTGATTGAACCGATAACAACTTAATACATCACCTCATGCTTAAACGAGCCGGGCTTTTACCGCTGCTGCTCCTCAACTAAAAGGTCAGTCGGAGTTTGTGTTTAAAAACGGAAAGATTATAGGGGAGCAAACCAAATTGTCGCTTTGGCACTTTTGCACTAGTTTACATA
>CAJXXJ010000401.1 GCA_913062745.1 uncultured Phaeodactylibacter sp. | reverse complement strand
AATCAATTTGAGCTGGACCTCATGGTGAACGCCAATACCATGACGGCTTCCATGGTGGATGACCTGTATCAGTCTTTTCCCGGAGCGGAGGAACACGCGCGGCCCACTACCGTCAATTACGAAACGATTTACCTGTTGTGCCAGATGGAAATGCGCAAGCCTACCCGCCTGCTGGAATCACTGGTCGACCGCATTGCCTCCCGCATTGAAGGGCACTTCAGTAACGTCAGTGGCGTGATGGTACGGCTGCGTAAGCTGCACCCGCCGCTGGGCGGGCGCGTGGGCTGTGCATGGGTGATGACTAAACGTGGCAATATGGACACTTCCGGCATGGGGGGAATGAAAGGCTTTGGCGGTTTTGATGGTTTTCCGGACTTATGATCAACGTGTACTGCCTTTTTGCAGTTACTTTTGTATCTCTTAAAGGTCCAAACACTATAATCACTAAAATAAGGAGCATGAATACATCCTCTTCTGCCCGCTTGCTGCGGCAATTCCTGGCATTTATTTTTATCGGCGCACTGACTGCAGGCTGCACCACTCAGCAAATACAAAGCGCGCTGGATACCATTTCCCAAAGCACCGGCGCCCTCAGCGAGGAGGAGATCGGCCGGGGGCTAAAGCAAGCGCTGGAGTTTGGCATTTCCGAAGGAGCACAGCGGCTTTCTCAGGAAAATGGCTACTTTGACAGCCCGTACAAAATACTTTTGCCCGAAGAGGCTCGCAAGATCACCGACCGGCTGCAGAACGTGCCCGGCTTTTCGCAGGTAGAGCAAGTAATCCTGGAAAAGATCAACCGCGGTGCAGAGGACGCGGCGGCTAAAGCCAAACCGATCTTTATGGATGCTATCCGGGCGATGACCTTCCGCGATGCGCTGAATATTCTGACCGGCGAGCAGGATGCAGCTACCTCATACCTGCATCAGGCTACTTACAACAAGCTCTATCAGGAGTTCAATCCGGTTATCGTCAACTCGCTGGACAAATTCAATGCGCGCGATTACTGGTCGGATGCAGTGAATACCTACAACAAAATCCCCTTCGTGGATAAAGCAGACCCGGACCTCGGCGACTATGTGACACGGGAGGCACTCGAAGGCTTGTTCTCCATGGTGGAGAAAAAAGAGCGCGAAATCCGCAACGATGTCAGCGCGCGGACGACTGACCTGCTGCGCCGGGTGTTTGCCCGTCAGGACTAAAAAAAAGCCTGCCTTCTCCGGGAAGACAGACTTTATACCGGCAGCGAAGCATTTTCCCTCCCGGGAAAACTGGCTTCGAACCGGCATGAACCGTATACAGGGCTCGGGTTTTAAAGCCCGGCCGCTGTTTCGGGCTCTGTTGGTCATCGTTTTGTGGTACTAAAACTATTCAAAACGATAGATAGCATTAGCATTAGCAGTTGGTACAGGCATATCCTCGCGATCAAGCAAGTATACTTTACCACCATTCAGGTGGGTCTGTACTGCTGCTAAATCAAGCAAATCACGGTCATCAACTTGGTAATCATCGTGAATCAATGTTTTATTGTCGTCGTAGTTGAAACGGCCGTACAGGTGCTCACCTTTCTTCATAAACAGCGTCTCTACCTTTTGGTACGCTGCAGACGAGATGATGTCGGGGACGGAGGCAGAAGCTTCGTTCTTGGCCATTTCCGTTTCAAACCGCTCTTTCTCTTTCTCGTACTCTGACTTGAAATGACCATCTATGATTGCCCAGGCTTTTTCGTGCAGCAGTACCGGGTCGTCTTCGTCCGGGTTGCCACTTACGTTGTCGTTAAGCAGGTATTTATAGTCATTCACTTCCTTGTAGAGCGGGTGCAAATAGTCTACGCAGGCTAAGATCAATGGTATCTTTTGGTCATAAAGCAGCTTCATGAGACCGTCGTTGACTTCTCTGAAGTACCGCTTGATATCTTTTTTATGGTCGTCTTCGCCCCGGCCCTGGCCGTGGTAGACGGTATTGCCGCTGCCTTCCACGCCTGCGCTGTGGTGTTGCAGATTATCTTTGAGATCCGACATTTCGAATACGTTCTCCATGCTCTCCGGTACGAGATCACCAACTTCCATCGGAGTAATGCTGTACTGATCGCCTTCGAAGAAACGTAGCTCTTTTTGGCTTAAAGCTAGCAGGTAGAACCGCTTGCCGCCATTGAGGACGGGCAGCAGGGGGCTCAGGTGGAACTGCTTGCCGATGTATACGTACTGGTCAAAAGTGAGCGGCAGTATTTCCTGGTGGAAGAAGTCTTCGCCGATAAATACGGCTAAGCCATCCGACAGATAGGACCAAAATCGGGGCTGGTCCAGCAATTCCATAGCCGGGCGCAGGTAAGATTCTGCGTCTTTTTGGGTCCACCCCCGGTCTTCCAGTTGCGATCTGGCTTCTTTGACCGCATTTTTAAACCGGAGCTGGTCTTCCTGATTGTGCGATGAGCGATAGGTGGGAATATAAATGGATACCAAATTCGACCCATCCATTTCCGCTAAGGCTTTAAATTTTCTTTCGTCTATCATATTGTGAAGAGTGGTTTTAGTACGCTTATGTAAAGTTGATCTGCAACGGGGGGTGTTGCAGTTGCTTGTTGCACAGTTGGTTAAGTCTGCTTTCTTTTAGAACGGCTTCCCGGGGGCTCATGTTCGGATACTGCGTTGGCGGAGAACTTACCAGCCCTGCCTGCCGTTTGATACCCAAAGGCATGACCGTGAAGCATCGTAAAAAACGCAAGAAGAAATACAGCACCAACTGGCTGAAAAGTATCCGCCGGAAGCGCAACCTGAAACAATTGTACAAGAAGCGCCGCCGGCGGGAGGCGAAGACTTTTAAGTCTTAAGTATACTTTCGCTTTCTGCGCCCTATGATCAGCACAATCACTACAATAATCAGCAGTGCAAGCCCGATCCATACCGAGGGGGTTTCCCACCAGGCCGGGTTTTCGTAGGGAGCATACTTTTGGTCACTGTAGATACTGTTGCTTGAGGCAGGAGACTGCGCGATCAGGCTGTACTGTACAGCGGTAAAAATTGCGATTAAGGTGGAAAGCATCCACTTTTTCATGAAGTGAGATTTTAATTGATGAGGTCATGGTAAGTTGCCCGTCTTGCTATTCAGAAGAGCAAGCCTACCGTGAAGTAGTAAACGTTGTTTCTGGAGTCGTCGAAATCGTCGTCAAACGCATCGCTCATACCCCATTCCCGGGATACATCGACCGTAATGCGGCCAAGGTCTGCACCGATACCGGCATTCAGGCCCCAGTTGACACGGTTGAACTCCACTTCTTCATTACCAAAGATATTCTCGTTGGTTTCTATCAGGTAAGTCAGGTTAGGGCCGCCGTATAAGCGCAGGCCCAGATTGTCGCCAGACAGCACCGTACTACCGAGCATGAGTGGCACTTTAAATCCTTTCACCTTAGAGTCCCGCTCGTCCAGAATGATGTCCACTGCGTCTGTTTCGTAGATTTCGATCTCGTTGTTGATCTGGAAATAATAGACGCCCGGCTCTATGTACAGCAGGTCACCGAGGCGCAAAGAAGCACCGGCAATGATACCCGCCTGAGCGTTGATTTCTTTGAGGGGATAGCCCTCGTTGATCTCAGAGAAATTGGCGCCAACTCTAACGTTCAATTGCTTTTGTGCGTAGGATAAGGTGCTAGCTAACAATACAATAGCTAAGGTTGTTATCCACTGTTTCATACCTTGGTTTTTATGGTTAGTCAGTCGCTTGTGTAACGGGAGGCCCGGGGGGCATGTTCGGAACGGAGCGCAAACACCCCAGGGAGTATTCCTGTTTCTGAACCATACCTTTTCATCAAAAATCCAGACCTGCAGTTTATGCCTGCTGAATTCCGAAATGTACGTTCCGAACACCTGAAAGCCTGTTTTCTGCGCGCTTACCAATCATTCCCAAAGCTGCACGCCCGGCGAATCGTGCTGCAGCAACGGCCCATGAAGCATACTACAATGAATGCGCAGCCGTTGCTCGACCGTTACTTCTTTCTGCGTTCCCGCCGTTCCTACCGCATCAACGTCAGCAACAATATGCACCTCAGGCACCTCGTCAATATTCATGAGCTGCCCGAGCCGGTGCTGGTCGGCTGGTTTGCCCACGAGCTCGGGCATGTCATCGACTACCTGAACCGCTCCGCTGCCGGGATGATTCGCTTTGGGCTTGGATACTGGCTATTCGACAACTTCCGCACTGGTGCGGAGCGAAAAGCCGATATTTTCGCCATCGAGCGGGGGTTCGGCCGGGAAATCATTGAAACCAAAAAGTACATCCTGGAAAAGGCAGGTTTGCCGGAGCGCTATAAAAAGCGCATCGAGCTGTATTATATGTCGCCGGATGAAGTTGCGCTTATGGTACAGGAAGAGGAGCGGGAGGACCTGCGCCTCGACCGCTTACTCTAGTACACCGTGTAATAAATTTTTAAGCATTTTGAAGGGCTCTTTTTCCCTCACTCATCGTTGCGTGCTCGCCTTCGT
>CAJXXJ010000400.1 GCA_913062745.1 uncultured Phaeodactylibacter sp. | reverse complement strand
GCCCTTCGTAGGTAGTACCGTATTGCTGCAATTGCACCCGGTCGCTTTGCTCTGCCACATGGCGTACGTAGGCTGCCACCTGGTGGTGGGGCGTAAATTGTTCGCCATGCTGATGGTCAAGAAATTCGGAGGGGCTCAAAAGCTGTGCCTGAACCAGAGCAGACAAGCCGAGGAAACAACATAGAGAAATGGCTAATCGCAGCATGCATTTAGTTTTAGCCCGCAATTATACCAATTTGCCATGGCTTATTATAGCGCCACAGCCCAATCAATACACCCCTTCCGCAATTTGGCGTATGGTGGCAGAGTCTCCCATCGTGTAGTAGTGGAGGCAGGGCACGCCGGCTTCCTTGAGCTCGCGGGACTGCTGTATGGACCATTCGATGCCAGCCTGACGGCGGCTCTCTGCATCTTTGGCAGACTGTATGGCCTTTACCAGGTCATCGGGCAGGTCAATGTGGAAAATGCGGGGCAGGGAGTTGAGCTGATACTTTTTAGTGATCGGCTTCAGGCCCGGAACGATAGGGACATCAATACCGGCGGCGCGGCACTTTTCCACGTATTTGAAGAACTTCTCGTTATCGAAAAACATCTGTGTGACGATGTAGTCGGCCCCGGCGTCAATCTTGGCTTTGGTGTACTGCAGGTCGAGGTCCATGTTGGGCGATTCGAAGTGCTTTTCCGGGTAACCGGCTATGCCAATGCAAAAGTCCATGCTGGCACCATTCTCGATATTGGTATCCAGGTACTTGCCGTGGTTCATGTCCGCAATCTGCTGCACGAGGTCGATGGCGTACTTATGGCCGTGCTCTTCGGCGATGAATTTGCCGTCAAATTTGCGGGCGTCGCCCCGCAGCGCGAGTACGTTATTGATGTTGAGGAAGTTCAGGTCAATCAGCGCGTTTTCGGTATCCTCGCGGGTGAAGCCGCCGCACAGGAGGTGAGGCACCGCATCTACGCCGTAGCGGTGCATGATGGCTGCACAGATGCCTACGGTACCGGGCCGTTTGCGGATGGAAGTTTTTTCGTAGTAGCCGCTGCTGCGCATCTTGTAGATGAACTCTTCCCGGTGGTAGGTGACGTCAATGAAGGGGGGCTTAAATTCCATCAGGGGGTCGAGGGTGTCGAAGATGGCTTTCATGCTGCCGCCTTTGAGCGGAGGTAGTACCTCGAAAGAAATCAGGGTCTGTCCTTTAGCTTTCTCGAAGTATTCTGTGACTTTCATGGTGGCGTATTCTGATGCAATTTTGATTGACAGCGGCAAAGCTAACAAACCTGCACATGAAATGTGTCATCGGGTTGAAATTAAACACCCTTATGACGCTCCCAGTAATTTTGTTCTTCCACCTCCTCCAGCAGCGTCAGGTAGCTGAAGTAGCGCAGCTCGCTCAGCTCGCCGGATTCAATGCCTTCCTTGACGGCGCAGCCCGGCTCGTCCCGGTGCAGGCAGCTGCCGCCGAATTTGCAGTCTCCCGAGCGCTCAAAGAACTCGCGGAAGTTGTGCGCAACGTCCATCGGCTCGAGGTGTATGAACGATAAGGACTTAATGCCAGGCGTGTCAATGATGGCGCCGCCGAAGCTCAGCTCATGCATTTCTGCAAAGGTAGTCGTGTGCTGCCCTTTGCCGGAATAGTCGCTCAGCTCCTGCGTGCGCAGGTCGAGGTCCGGCTCTATAGCGCTGACCAGCGTGGACTTGCCGACTCCGGACTGCCCGGAAATGAGGGTTGTCTTATCCTTTAGGCGATCTTTGAAAGCATCAAGGCCTTCGCCCTCAGTAGCAGAAACGAGGAGGCAGGGGTAGCCGATGGACTCGTAAATGTCTTGCAGGTAGGCGTACATATTGCGCTCTTCCTGCCGGTACAGGTCGGCTTTGTTAAATACGATAGTGGTAGGGATTTCGTAGGGTTCCGTCATAAGCAGGAAACGGTCGATGAAGCCCTGCTTCAGCATGGGGGAGACGATGGTGATGATGACCATCGCCTGATCGACATTGCTCGCCAGCAGGTGCAAATCGCGCTTGCGGCGGGGCGACTGCCGCACCACGTAGTTCTTACGCGGCAGGATGTTCTTGATGGTGCCGCTCTCCTCGTTCTCATTGCGTTCCAGCTCCACGTAGTCGCCTACGGCCACCGGGTTGGTCACTTTTTGGCCTTCGAGCCGGAATTTGCCGATTATCCGGCAGTCGATGACTTCGCCATCTTCCAGTTTGACCTGATACCAGCTTCCGGTAGACTTGATTACTGTTCCTTGCTCCAAAATATCGGTTTTACAGTTTATTGGGGTATAACCTGCAGCTGAAGGGGAAGGTTCCGGCGACCGCCGATTACATGCTGCCGTGCACCGCTTCTGCCATCGAGCGCAACAGCCGGCGGTCCTTTTCTATGGCATTGCCCACTACGATTACATCGGCCCCGGCATTGGCTGACTGAAAGGCCCGCTCAGGGGTGCGGATGCCACCGCCGACGATGAGGGGGACGCTCGTTGCCGTGGATACCCGGTTGATAACGGCCTCGCTGACCGGGTGCTTAGCGCCACTGCCGGCATCGAGGTAGAGCATTTTCAGCCCCAGCATTTCGCCGGCAAGAGCGGTGGCCATAGCGATATCCGGCTTGTCGGCTGGCAACGGGGTGGTATTGCTCATGTAAGATACAGTGGTGGGGGCACCACCGTCTACCAGCATGTAGCCGGTACCAATGACTTCCAGCTTGCTCTGCCGCAGGTAAGGCGCACTGATGACCTGCTGCCCGATGAGCAACTCCGCATTCCTGCCGGAAATCAGCGACAGGAAGAGCAGGGCATCCGCCTGATCATCGATCTGAAGAGGGCTTCCGGGGAACAGCACGAGCGGCAGGCGGGTGGATGCCTTGAGCCTCGACAGGCACGAAGACAGCGTGTTGTGAACGAGCAGGCTGCCGCCCACAAACAGGAAGTCTACGCCGGCCTCTTCGCCCAGCTCAGCAAGAGCGGGCAGGCTTCCGAGGCTGACCTCGTCCGGGTCTATCAGCAGGGCAAAGCACTTCCGCCCTTCCCGCTTGGCTGTGCATATTCTCTGGTGTATACTATCAGGGTGCACCATTAGTTTTTTTCGGCTTGAGCGGCTAAGATAGGGATTCCTGCAGGATGCCGAAGCGACAGCTGCGGAAAAGAATGAAGCCACCCCTAGCTTTTTTCGGGAATTAAGACCAGGCTCCCCCCGTGCAGCACCTGCAATTCCTGCCAGAAATTGCGATAGGCCTGAAGTGATGTGCGCTTCTTGCGGAACGGATACCGCTGCAGCCGCCTGTACAGTATGGCCTGCCCGCCTTCCTGCCGGACGTCCCACTCAAAGGTGGCCATCGGTGCCACAAACTTGCGGGGCAGTTCGTCCGGCGGGAAAAGCCGGTAGCCTTTGGGGATTTGTAGCAGGAGGGTGTCCCGGTATTCGAATGCAGTATGGGAAGTGACAAAACCATATCCATAGTTTCGGTCCGTTCCCAAGTGGGCAGTGAGCGGCCGTAGTGGCACTAACAGGCAATTCGCTGAGTCCCGGGTCCAGTCTTTTAGAGTCAAGCGGTATTCAACCTTCGCAGACGCATTGTTCGGGTCTTCTGTAGTCCGGACACGGGCAATGAATGTGCCGGGCAGCCCGATAGCGCTTTGCAATCGTTTTTTAAGCCGCTCTTCCTCACTGAGCCAGGGCAGGTTTCGCTCTGTCCTTTTACCATACGCCAGCTGCCCGTCTATTTGAGCCTTGCCATTTTTCCTGAGCCGTACTATAGCCCGGTGGTTATCCGGAATATCTTCCGGCAAAAGGTCCGGGGTCTTCCGGAGCTCTCCGCCCCTTTCCCGTAGCAGTAGTGCATTACGGCTTTTGGCAGAAGCGGTAAGGTCGCCGGCAGCCTTGTGTGCGTGGTGAAGCTCCAGCCACCTATCTTGCTCCGGCAGGTAGGTTAGGATATTATTATAATAAAGGCTGGGCATGAGTGGCTGCAGGCCCGCGTGGTCAGGATTCCATCTGTATACTGCAGGAACCGCAGCAACCCCCACTTCCTGCAGCATACCGGCCAAAAGCAGGTGCAAGCTGCGGATATCCTTCTTTTTTTGCGTAAGCATGGTGCGGACTGAAACCGGGCTGAAACTACCAATCATCGGGTAGTATTCTTCCGAAATATAATTTTGCTGTACGTACTTGTAGATAGCGGCAATGGTTTCAGAGGTGGTGCCTGCTTCCTGTGCCAGGGCACGGGCCTTCACTTTCAGGGCTTCGGGCAGGGTAGCAGCTGTTTGCCAGCGGCGGTAGTGGTAATTGCTCACCGATGCCCAACTGTCGGCTCTCCCTTCAACTCCTTCACAAACAAAGCGGGTAGGGGCTACAGCCAGTAGTGCAATTTGGTTGTGCACCAACATCGGCGGGAGATCCTGTACAGCCCACTCGTATATAAGGTGAGTGGAGGTGGTTTGCTGCTTTGGTGCCGGTACTTCCTCAGCAGCATGGTAGTGG
>CAJXXJ010000399.1 GCA_913062745.1 uncultured Phaeodactylibacter sp. | reverse complement strand
CACGAGTATATGCCGACACGAAGTCATGGTTGGTCCCAAACTACTTCGTCGTCGGTATAGAAGGGGGTTTTACCCCTATGAAGCATCGGAAGGCCAGGCACCGGCATACCTCAGAAGAGCACCAACTGTGCATATACCTGCCTGGCAGACTGCACAACAGCTACGTATTGCCCTGCCGGCAGCCGGCCCAAATCCAGCGTCTGATTGCCTGCCTGCAAAGGGTACTGCGCTACGCCCCGCCCGTCTATGGAGTAGATATGGCAGGCCACCGCCTCTGCCAGCTCTTCCGGAACCTGTAGATAAAGCGTACTGTCGCCGTGCTGCTGCAGTACAATATGGGGCAAGGCTTGAGCGATTGAAGCTTCCGTATTCGTCAGGGGTTGCGAAAACCATTCCATCCCCCCGTCTTCCAGCACTTCGCCGCTGAAGTCGAAAAAAGCAGCGTTCTCTTTGTGCGACCCCTGCCCCCAGGGGGTATGACACTCTGTGCTTACCCAGGCCGGCTCCCAGTAGAATACTCCGCTGCCGCCGTTTTGCCAGACCTCCTGGCTCAGATCGTTCATCCACTGTTGTTGGGCAGCCGGGCTCAGCGGTGCATACTCCGGATGCACATCAGTCAGGATATTGCTGGCCGCATCGGCATAATCAAGCGTCCAGGGGTAGCCGGTTTCGAAAACCATCACCTCTTTATCGGGGTAGGTTTCCCGCAGGCCGGCAATAATGCTCCCTGTCTGTGCAACCGTGGTGGGCTGATGCCACTGCCAGTAGTAGGAAAGGCCGATAATGTCGTAGTCGTTGATTCCATTTTCTGTAAAGCCTTCGAGCAGCCAGACCGCGTTGGTAGGGCCGGCAATGTGCAAAGCAGTCTGAATCTCCATCCCGGTAGCTGCTTCGGCATCGGCCACAGCTTCGAAAGCTGAAGAAAACAGGGCAGCATTGCGTTCCCAGTCGAGCACCCAGCCCGAAGCGTTAGTTTCCTGCGTTAGCAGAATGCCGCGGTTCGTCTCATTGCCAATCTGAACCAGCTCCGGCAGCAGCCCGCGTTGATGCATTTGGGTGAGTGTGGTGAAAACATATTGGTATAGGGAGTCCTGCAGCACAGGCAGGTCATCAGCTGCCGCCAGCCAGGCGTCGGGTATCCACTGCCGGCCGGGGTCTGCCCAGAAATCAGAAAGGTGAAAATCCAGCAAAACCTGCATTCCCGCCTCCCGGGCGCGCGCTGCCGAACGGCAGACATCCTCAAAATCGCTGTAGCGCTGCCCGTGGTTGAGCGTATCGTACCAGCTTGGCGTATGCCACAGCCGCAAACGCACAATATCGCATCCAGCTTCCGCAAAAAGCGAATAAGGGTCCCGGGCTTCACCACTTTGAGTGAAAACGGCACCGCAGTCTTCCATCTCGTTGACATAGGAAAGGTCTGCGCCGCGCAGGAAAGCGGATTGCCCGACGAGGCCTATGGTGCTGTAGATGATTATGAAAAAGGAGAATTGAAACCGCATAAGCCGTACTGAATTTGATGGAAAGGTAATCATTCCGGGACGGAAAGCGCTTTGGCATAACGGACTTTTATCCGTTTATCAATCAGGAAGTTGTCATTTGATGGCTCACAGACATAATTCCGCTTGATTTTCTAAGCATACTTATCCTATCTTTGCAGCGTGAAGCACATTCTTTCCATACCGCTTTTATTGCTCATCGCGGTGCAGACGATTCATCTGCCGGCACTAAGCCTGTGGTTGGAATACCATAAAGACTATGTAGCAGAAGAATTGTGCAAAAACCGCTACGAGCCACAGCTGATGTGCAGCGGCCGCTGCTACGTGCAGGAGGTCACTGCGGAGGCTATCGGGCAGCAATCAGAGGAGGACCGGGCTCCCCTGATAAAAGAAAGCAACCGTTTGAGCTTCTCCCCTTTCCTCCCGGTTGCCAGTGAACTGGCATTATATTTCCCTGTGCACCAGAATTGCCTGACCGTTTGGGCCACGCCCGGCTACGAACGGCTGTTGCAATCAGGTATATTCCATCCTCCGAGAGCCTGATCCGGGTCTTTACTGTTTCGCATTATTTACGATCACTAATAAGTACGAACCATGCTTAACCGGCTATGGCTTGTGGCGGCGTTTTGTGCGCTGTCCCTGCCACTCCTGGCCTGCGATGCATGCGGCTGTAGCATATCCCAGTCTTATACCGGGGTGATGCCGCAGCTGGGAGGGCATTATCTGGGTATTTGGTGGCAACACCAAGCCTACCGTATACAGACCGAAGATGCTTTCACCGGATCGCGCCAGGAACATCAGGAATATTTCAACACCATTGAACTACGGGGCAGGCTTCAGCTCCTTCCCCGATTGCAGCTTTCTGCCATCATGCCTTACGCTCAGCGGTACAGGCCGGGAGAGGGCTCGGGTACTTTCTTAAATGGCCTGGCTGACCCGGTGGTCTTGCTCCACGGTGTCATTATTGACAATGGCGACAGTACTGCTGCCCGGGTGCAGCATCGTTTAGTAGCCGGTGCCGGTGTGAAAGCCCCTCTCGGGCAATTTCAACAACCGGGGCCAGAGGAAGTCGTCAACCCCAACCTGCAGATTGGTACGGGCAGCTGGGATTTCCTGCTCAACGCAAGCTACACCCTGCGCTGGGGCTCCTGGGGGGTAAATACGGACTTCACCTACCGCTACAACGGCGAAAGTGCCAACGGCTATCAGTTTGGAGACCGGATAAGCGGCGTAGCCAGCCTGTTCCGCCTTGAGCAACTTGGGCAGTGGCAACTGATGCCCAATGCAGGCCTCTTTTACGAACGGGCCTGGCTTGATGTGGAGAACGGCTTCTTTCGCACCAACACCGGTGGCAACGCCATGATGGCTGCCCTGGGTGTGGAAAGCTTCCGCTCAGGGTATAATATCGGCCTGTCCCTTAACCTTCCCGTCCGGCAAAACTGGAACGGAGGGCTGCTGCGCGCCAGGCCAAGAGTAGCTTTGCATTTCAATTATTTCTTGTGAATGGCTCCACCCGATGGAGCAGACAAGAGAAGAAATATAACTTATGAAACTTAACATTTTTGCCGTGGCTGCCTTCTTCCTGCCGGGCCTGATGAGCTGCAGTAAGGAAGAAGCGGTATTCGACCAGATAGGCCCAAGCATCTTTATTGAACAACCAGCAAGCGGACAAGCCTTCGAACGGTCTGAACCCTTGCCTGTGCAAATTGAAATTGAAGAAAACCTCGGGCTGCACACTTACTTCGTCTGGCTGATAGAAAAAGAAACCGGCCGCCCCCATCTCGTGGACAAAGGGCACGTACACGCCCGGGTGCACCGTATCTATCAGCAATTCCCGCTACACGAGCTTCCGCCGGGAGCTTACGAACTTATGGTGGAAGCAACAGACCACGATCACAATACTAATCGGGCTCATCAGCCTATCCAATTGGATTGAACCACTATTTTTATCTACTTTAAAAATTATTGACATGACTAAATTAAATCCTATCCACGTTCTGCTCGCGCTCGCTGCGCTGGCCGTAGGTTTCTCTTCCTGTGACGATAAAGACGACGTCAACATGGAGGCAGAAGAGGGACAAATCAACATGATGTTTGAATACGCTGTAAACGGCGAGGCTTTTGACACTTCCAAAGTATATCAGATCAACGGGACCGCCGTCAAGTTTGATATCGCAAATTTCTATGTAGGCGGCATTGAGCTGGTGCCGGAAGAAGGTGAGCCGGTCGCTTTTGAAGACAAATACCTGCTCGTGACTCCTGAAGCTGGCATGCAGGAAGCCGGCTCTGTCGGTGCCGGCCATTACCACATGGTACGCTTTTTTGTAGGCGTAGACCCGGCCACTAACAGCCAGAGTGAGAACGACTTTACCAGCCGCAGCCAGGACGATCCGCTTTCCATTCAGTTTCCGGCCATGCACTGGAACTGGAATACCGGGTATCGGTTCCTGCGCATTGACGGAAAAGTGGATACCGATGGGGACGGGCAACCTGACGAGAGCCTTGCCTTCCACCTCGGCACAGACCCGATGCTCAAGAATGTGCAGTATATGGCGCATAAGGATGTAGAGAAAGGCGGCAATATGCTGCATTTTGAGTTTGACCTTGCCCGTTTGTTTGCGGGTATAGATTTATCCTCAGACTACTCTACGCATACCAATAACAACCTTCCTCTGGCGGAGCAAGTGCGGGACAACATCCCCGACGCTATCCAAATGAGCCATTAAGCAGCCGGGCAAAATAAGGCCCTGACACGAAGCCGGAGGCCAGGCTGCCAAGCCCGGCCTCTGCTTTTCTTCTCTTTATGCGCCCCAAAGGTCTGCGATAGTATACGGACTGCCCTCCATAGCCCAGAAACTGCCATCCACAAAGCGGTATTCCTGATCGATGCCGGCAATTTTTTCCATGTCTTCCTGATCCAGAGAAACATTAGCCGATTCCAGGTTTTCCCTGATACGGCCGGCATTGGTAGACTTCGGGATAACCGCGGT